>JBEKXC010000021.1:0-32725 GCA_049512435.1 Terriglobales bacterium
ACGTCGGCGGCGGTAATTCCCGGCAGCAGATACTGCCGCCGCTCCAGGCTCCGCTCGGATCACTAGCCAGCCGTATCTTCAACCCGCCGACCGTGGAAAAACTGGAAGCTGCGGAAGTTGCCAGCGAACATGCCGCTGCCGAAAATGCTGCCACAGAGACCGTACTGGCCTCGTCTCCCGAGCCGTCCCCGGCCCCAATATCTGACGCCCCGAAGGTTGCGCCCGATGCCTGAGCTGTCCGCCTCCTCAACCCTGAATGGATCCGTCAAGGATAAGGATAGGGATAACGACAAGGATCAGATGCCGGCCATGGGGTTCCTCGACCATCTCGAGGAATTGCGCAAGCGCATCGTTTATTCCGCCATCGCCGTCGTGATCGGCTTCTTCGCCTGCTGGGGATATGCCGGGCGTATCTACGGAGTCATGCAGCGTCCCATCATGGATGCGCTGGCGCGCAATAATCTCTCGGCCAAGCTCGTCTACGTCAATCCCACTGAGCCTTTCAATCTCTATTTGAAAGTCGGCATGATGGCTGGCCTGTTCGTCGCCTCGCCCTTCGTGCTCTACCAGCTCTGGTGCTTCATTTCGCCCGGCCTTTACCGCCACGAGAAGCGCTACGTCCTGCCCTTTATGGTCTCTACCATCGGCCTGTTCCTTGCCGGCGGATACTTCGGATACAAAGTCGTTCTCCCGCAGGCGCTGGTGTTCCTGATCGGCTACGGCAAAGACTTCCAGCCGATGATCACGCTCAGTGAGTACAGTTCTTTGTTCCTGACGCTCATCATCGGCATGGGCATTATTTTCGAAATGCCGGTCGTGATATTTTTCCTGGCGCTCATGGGCATCGTCAGCGCCGGCTGGATGTGGCACAACATCCGCTATTCCGTTCTGGGGATTTTCGTGGTCGCGGCCATCGTCTCGCCTACTCCCGATATCCTGAACATGTGTATCTTCGCCGCGCCCATGATTGGCTTGTACGTCCTGAGCACCGCCATCGCCTGGCTCGTGCATCCCAACCAGCGCAAGAAACGGGCAGAGAAGAAGAACTCCGGCTAGCCAGGAGAATTAAGCTGAGCCAAGAAATCCAGCCCCGGAGGGGCGAACTAAAATAGCCCGGCGCTTCGGCGCTGGGAACGGTGCAAGGAAAGACGAACCGCAACTAAAATGAAACTCCGCAAAGCCTTCCCCGGTGTTCCGCTGTGCTCCCTGTGGTTAAGGATTTCTCTGGCCCTGCCGCTGGCCGCAGTCCTGGCAAGCACCGCGGTTCACGCCGACAACGCCCCGCTTCCGCACATCGATTCGAAACGCGCCTTCCAGTACACCCGCGAAGTCGCCGCCTTCGGCGAGCGCTACATGGGCAACGAGAATCACAAGAAACTGGAGCGCTACATAGTCGACCACCTGAAGGGCGACCAGATAGAGGACGACGCCTTTACCGCCGACACCGTGGAAGGGAAGTTCCCGGTGCGCAACATCATTGCGAAATTTCCCGGCACAAGAGACGGCATCATCGTCATCATGGGTCACTACGACACTAACTACTGGCTGCGCGGAAGCGGATATGTAGGCGCCAACGATGGTGGATCCTCCACCGCCATTTTGCTTGAATTCGCAAATCAGTTACACGGCGCGGGCTCGGGCGGAGGAGCAGGCAAAAAGCGCGATGGCTACAGCGTCTGGCTGGTTTGGACCGACGGCGAAGAAGCGGTTAAGACGTGGACCGCCACCGATAGTCTTTACGGGACCCGCCATCTCGCCGAAAAATGGGAAAGAGACGGCACACTAAAGAAGATCAAGGCGCTAATGGTAATGGACATGATCGGCGATGCCGACCTCAATATCGACCGCGACACCAACGGTACGCCTTGGCTGCTTGATCTGATTTACGCCGCCGCCGAGCGCCAAGGTTACCAGTCCCACTTCTACGCCCGCCAGGGCCCCATCGAAGACGATCACTTGCCCTTCGTAAAACGCGGCGTCCCCAGCGCCGACGTCATCGACCTCGACTACGGCTACAACAACGTCTTCCATCACACCCCGCAAGACACCATGGATAAGCTAAGCCCCAGGAGCCTAGAGATCGTAGGCGACACGATCATGGAAACCATCCACATGCTCGACCAGCGCTAGCGTCGCGGGGTCATCCAATTTTGATACTCGCGTAAGTTTGTCATCCCGACCGAAGTGAGGGATTCCGCAGTTTGCCAAGGTCGGCAAAACTGCCGATTTTTCGCGCGAATCGACGCTCTGATGGACGCATGGACGTAAGACCGCGCCCGTGCCGGGTACCGAAGTTCCCAATTGTGCGCGAAATTTCCGTGCAAAATTCACTTGATCTATATAATGTCTATCGATATACTTATATTTAACAGGAAGTTCTTAGCCTGGATCGGGGGATCGAGGCTAAGGTCGGTGGATTCATCACCGGTTGTTCATCAAAGGAGGCCTCGGCTGCTATTGGGGACTAGAGCAGCCGAGGCGTTTTTTCGTTAAGCCCCCTGATCAGCCGACTGCGCCGTCCAGATTCAGCGACTCTGCTAGAATTTACGAGCGCCCACGCGGGCGACTCTACCCGGCTCCAGCAGCCGCAAGTTGCGTGGGGATTTCCGCTTGTTACAACGAATGCTTCCGGCTATCTTTCTCTTCGCGTCTGCCGTTGTGGCGACGGCGCAGGCACCCAGTGCTCCTGGCAAGCCGCTTCCACCGGGACCCATGCAAGCCAAAGTGAAGGCCACGTGCACTAGCTGCCACAACGCCGGCCGCATCACCGAGCAACACCTGACTCGTCAGGGATGGTCCGTCGAACTCGACAAGATGGAAGGCTTGGGCGCCGTCATCCCCGACGCCGATCGCGGCGCGTTTCTGAATTACCTGACCAAGAACTTCGGCTCCGAAAAAGGCACCGCGAAGCCCGCAGCCAAGAAATCCGGAAGCGCAGACTAGCACGTGTGGCGCGGACACTCCTGTCCGCGAAAAGTCCGCGAACGCCGACAGCCGCAGCAAGAGCAAAGCGCTGCCGACCCAACGTCCGAAGTGGCCATTACGGCAGCGCTGCCCGTGTCCTAACGCAAACGACGTGCTCAAACGACTAGCTCAAACTACCCTGAGCATGACCGGATCACGACAAGACTTCAAGTGATTGTTTAGGTACCCGAAACGTACTCGATGACATCTTCGAAGACATACTCGAAGACCAGCCTTATTCTTTCCCCGCGCTCTCCGCGCCTTCTGCGGTGGATTGCTTTTCCGGCCGCAGCAAAGGAAACAGGATCACATCCCGAATAGTATGCGAGTCGGTGAAAAGCATCGCCAAGCGGTCCACTCCCAAGCCCACCCCGCCCGCCGGAGGCATGCCATACGACAGCGCGTTGATATAGTTTTCGTCCATCTGGTGAGCTTCTTCGTCTCCGCGTTCTCGTTCCTTTAACTGCGACTCGAATCGCGCGCGCTGATCCTCGGGATCGTTGAGCTCGCTGAAGCCGTTGGCAATCTCCATCTTCCCGGCGAAGATCTCGAAGCGCTCGGTCCAGTCAGGCTCATCCGGCTTTTGTTTGGACAAAGGCGATACCGCGGTAGGGAATTCGTAAATGATCGTCGGCTGCATCAGGTGCTCTTCGGCCACGGCCTCAAATAGATTCGCGATCGTCTTGCCCACCGGTTCCTCCGCGTCATAAGTCAGGTTGACGGCTGCCGCTCGCACGCGATCCACCAGCTCCCGCACGGAATCGTGCGAAGCGAAATCGTTCCGCGAAGGCGCCGCCCCAGCCTTCTCCGGCCAGAACTTCGTAATCGCCTCGCGCATCGTCATCCGCCGCCAGTTGGCATGCGACCAGTCAATCTCGTGCTCGCCCCACTTCGTCTTCATCCCGCCGGTGACATCTTTCACCGCCTGCTCGATCGCCGCCTGGGTCGTGTCCAGGATGCCAAGGTAATCGGTGTAAGCCTGGTAAGCCTCGAGCATCGTAAACTCAGGATTCCATCTCCATCCCAGCCCCTCGTTGCGGAAGTTGCGATTGATCTCATACACGCGGTCGAATCCGCCCACCGTCAGCCGCTTCAAATAGAGTTCCGGAGCGATCCTCAGAAACAGATCCATATCCAAAGTGTTGTGATGCGTCTTAAATGGACGCGCCACCGCTCCGCCCGCAATCGGATGCATCATAGGAGTCTCGACTTCCATGAACCCCTGCGCGTCGAAATATCGCCGCAGCGACTGCACCAGCTTGCTGCGCTTCAAAAACACTTCGCGCACCTCCGGATTCATCACCAGATCGACATACCGTTGCCGATAGCGCAACTCCACGTCGGTAAGCCCGTGAAATTTTTCCGGCAAGGGCAGCAGGTCTTTCGAAAGAAAAGTCAATTCCTCGGCATGAATGCTGAGTTCGCCCGTGCGCGTGCGAAACAGATATCCGCGGACTCCGATGTGATCGCCCAGGTCCAGCAGCTTCCAAAGTTCGTAGCCGGAATCGCCGATCGCATCTTTTTTGACGTAGATCTGCAGCCGCTGCCCATCCTGCTGCAAGTGCGCAAACCCGGCCTTCCCCATCAGCCGGATCGCCATGATGCGTCCCGCAACCCGCACCGTCACCCGCGGAGATTCCAATTCCTCGGTAGTCTGCCCGGAGTACTCGGCCAGAATCTGCGGCACGGTATGGCTGAAGTTGTACTTCCGCGGATACGCCGGATGCCCGAGCGCCTCAATCTTCTTCAGCTTCTCGCGCCGGATTTCATAAATATTTTCGTCGAGTGCCAAGGAGTGTCCTTTGCCCAGTAAAAAGTAGAACTCGGAACAGCGATTATAAATAACCACACCTCCGTAGGGGAGGACGCCCCCGTCTGCCTAGCCATCTCAACGACTTTGTCGTCCCTTCTATAAATTTGTCATCCTGAGCGAAGCGAAGGACCTGCTTTTCGCCCGCGTTAACTGGACCTTGTCCTCCGCAGCAAAGCGCGAGTACACGAAACGATACTTTGATTTCTTGCCATCCAGCGGTAAATTCCGTTCGGGGAAATCCATTCCCGAATTTGCTCGGGTTTCCTAGGACACAAACATTGGTTTGGCAAGACCACGTGCCCCGCGAACTGCAGAATTTAGATGAAATTCGTGACTACCACCATGCCGCCACCATCCTCGCGCACGAGTTTCGAGGCGAATTCCAAGATGTTTGCAGTGCTTTGAAGGGATTCCGCATGACAACTGCTGACATTCTTGCCAAAGGCGGAAACGAGTCGGCAATCCCTAAGAAGTTCTCCGCCATTCTGCGGCCCTTGGAGTGGAAGGAGGAAAAATTGCAAGCTAATTTGGTGGTTGGTGACAAAACCATCAGCGGCGACACCCAAGTGTAGACTGTTGCGGAGCGCGAAGCAGGTCTAAACAGACCCAATATGTTCGGCGAGGGCCCAAGAATGATCAGTTATGTGAATTACTACCGTTGTCCTAGGGAGGGAACGCAATGGGCAAATGCGTGGTCCTCCATGTGTAATGACAAGTGCCCCAACTGTAATGCGGAGATTGAGCCATACCGAAGCGATGAAATCAGTGCTCCCCTAGCTCATGAATTTGCAATGCAGTATTGAGCTCGCCGCCGCTTATAAAGCCGGTCCGCAGATCGCACGCGTGCTGAGCGAGCACTGGTGCAGCCGTGAGCTCTATTGTCCCGCTTGCGACTCCAACCAAATATTGCCATCACGGGTAAACACGCCCGGCCTCGATTTTACCTGCCCGAAGTGCGAACAAGCCTTCCAGCTTAAGAGTTCACGCGTCTGGAATCCACGGAAGATTGTCGACGCGGGATACGACGCAATGATTCGTGCGATTAGGTCAGATAAAGCGCCGCATCTTCTCGTACTTCAATACACGAGCGAGTGGTATGTTCAGAACCTGCTGCTGATTCCCCGGATGTTTTTCTCGGAGAGTGTCATTGAAAAGCGCAAGCCTCTAAGCCCAACAGCGCGCAGGGCCGGCTGGGTCGGCTGCAAGATACTGCTGAGTGGCATTCCCGAGGACGGCAAAATAGCAATTGTGTCTTCCGGTAAGCCTGAGCCACGAGAACAGGTTCGGGGAGGATTTGAACGAGTGCGGGGGCTGGCCGAACTGCCCCCGTCTTTAAGAGGCTGGACGGTGGATGTCCTTAACGCCATCCGCCGACTGGGAAAGTCTAAGTTTTCGATTCAAGAGCTCTACCAACTAGAGCCGGAACTGCAAGCAGCACATCCTCACAACCAGAATGTACGTCCGAAAATACGACAGCAGCTTCAGGTGCTTCGGGACCTGAGAATCCTTGATTTCACGGACAGGGGAACCTACAGGCTTCGTTCATGAAGGATGGCGGCCCAGATGGCCGCGGCGTCGGCTTTTATTTTCGAAACACAACCGAGTTGATACTTTTCGGCGTCAGGGGAAAGAATGCACGCACTCTCGCGCCGGGTCGTAGGCAGGTCAACCTCATCAAAACCCAGAAGCGTGAACACTCTCGCAAGCCAGACGAAATCTATGACATCGTCGAGGCTTGCAGCTCCGGTCCCTACCTTGAACTATTCGCTCGCGGTCTCCGGCGGGGCTGGACTTCTTGGGGTAATCAAGCTGACGAATACTTCCCTACATGGTCCACCTATGCAAATCATTCGCAGAGCGGCAGGGATTCGGACAACCTTCGCTTTTCGATTTGCCCTGCCCCTAGCGGGCAGGCCGTCACACGGTTATGCGGGACCCTATTTTGCAAGATGAACTGTCGAGCGTGCGGGGCACAGGCTTTTTTTCATCACAAACCCGCTGTGATGGCCATCGCAGACACCCAGTTCCCGATGCGCGATAATAGAGACCTGATTGGTGGAGTCAGAAGTCTGCCGGCCTCCCAAGACGGCCTTCGAAGCTGCCCCAAAGCCACTTTCAGCGCTCTTTGCAACGTAACGCCTTTGTTCTCAAAGACTTTATCCATAAGTCCTTTGAATTCAAAGACCGAGTCGATTTTTTCCCGCTAACCTGCTGATTCCACTAGCGAGGGGGAGGGGGGGTACCCAGTACCAACCAGTAAACATCGGAAAGCGAGCCATCACCCGCCCGCATCCCGCTCGTTACTTTTCGGGTTCCACCTGACATCCCATACTCGTCTCATGGCCTCGGATGCGAACGCCCGAACGCTCGACTCGTTCCTCGACTATCTGCGTGTGGAGCGCGGTTCGGCGAAGCTGACGATTGCGGCTTACTCCAGCGACTTGGCGCAGTTCGCGGAATTCCTGGAGAAGCGCCACTCGCTCCTCGCCGCAGCGCGACGCGAGGACGTGCGCGAATACATTCAGGAGTTGTTTTCCAATGCGCTCGATGGGCGCTCGGTGGGACGGAAGCTTTCCGCCATCCGTCATCTTTACCGGCATTTGCTGCTGGATGGAAAGATCGACAAGGATCCGACGCTGAACATCGACTTGCCCAAGCAGTGGAAGGTGCTGCCGAAGGCGCTGAGCCGCGCTGAAATTGGCGCTATGCTCGGCGAGAAGCAGACGACCGAAATCACGTCGGAGAAGGAAACCGTGCGTGGACAGGCGCTGCGGCTCCGCGATTGCGCCATGCTCGAACTGCTCTATGCAGGAGGAGTGCGCGTTTCCGAAGTGGCCGATGCTCGGCTCGAAGACCTGAAACTGGAAATGGGATACATACTGGTGCGCGGCAAGGGCGACAAGGAGCGCATGGTGCCGCTCGGAGTTCCGGCTCAGCAAGCGCTCCAGCGCTACTTGAAAAACGGCAGGGAAGCAATTGCTGGAACGCAGAAGAAGAAAAGCTCGCCGCTCCTTTTCCTGGGCACGCGAGGCCGCCTGACGCGGCAGCGAATCTGGCAGTTGGTGGGGAAGGCGAGTCTCGCTTCCGGACGACACGCCAGTCCGCACATGTTGCGGCACTCCTGCGCTACGCATATGGTGGAGAATGGGGCCGATCTCCGGACGGTGCAGACCATCCTCGGGCACGCCGACATTTCTACTACACAGATTTATACCCACGTGGCGCTGGATCGGCTGAAGAGCGTGTATGCGAAACATCATCCCCGGGCGAAAGCGCGGAGTCATTTGTAATTTGTAATTTGTAATTGGTAATTTGAAAGCGATCCATCGCCAATACGCGTTTCGGTCTTAAGATTTTCAATTACAAATCACCAATTACAAATCCACTGTCATGCGTATAGCTGCTAACAACTCGCCCGCTAACTCGCGCACCATCGTCGAACTTGCTACCGACGACTTTCTGCGGCATTTGCGGGAGCGCAATGTTTCGGCGCATACGATCAGGGCTTATGCCGGAGACCTCGGCTGTTTTGCTGGTTACATAGGTCCGAGAATGGGCTCGCGCGATTGGAAGACGATTGACCACATCGCGATCCGCGGTTTCCTCTCGCATCTGTACGACAAGGGGTTGAGCAAGACTTCGGTGGCGCGCGCACTGGCTGCCGTGCGGTCGCTGTATCGCTGGCTGGCACAGGAAGGCGTGGTCGAGCAGAATCCGGCGAAGCTGGTCTCGACGCCTCGGCTGCCGAAGAAACTGCCGCGCGTCCCGACGATTGAGGAAATGAATTTCTTGCTCGACGGCAAGATGCCGGAAGTGGCGTCGTTTCCGGAGCGCGACCGTCTGCTGTTCGAACTGCTCTACGGCTGCGGCATTCGCAACTCGGAACTGGTCGGCATCAATCTCGATGATGTCAGCCTGAGCAACCAGGCGATTCTGATTCGCGGCAAAGGGAAGAAGGAACGCTTCGTTCCGTTCGGAGGGTCGGCGCTCGCGGCGCTGGCCGCTTACCTGCCGTGGCGGCAAGGAGCGCTCATGTCTTTAAGAAACAATTCCAAAAATGTTTCTTCTGCGAAAATGACGCCTGCGCTGCTCATCAACCAGCGCGGCGGACGGCTTACGACGCGCAGCGTCGGGCGCATCATTAAGCGCATTGCGGTTGCCAAGGGACTATCTCCAGAAGTTCATCCTCATACTCTGCGTCACGCCTTTGGCACGCACATGCTGGAAGAGGGAGCCGACCTGCGCGCCATCCAGGAACTGCTGGGGCACGAGCGGCTGGCGACTACCGAGCGCTACACCCAGCTTTCGGTTAAACAGGTGATGAACGTTTACGATCAAACCCATCCGCGAGCGAAGTGAGGGATTTGCGTTACGCGGCTGGAACTACTGCAGGCTTAGATTCATCTCGCCGTGCTTCTGGAAGTTGATGTGGAGCACGTTTTCCTGGCCGCTGGCAAAGTTGCCCGTCACGGTGGCGGACTGGTCATACGTCGGAAATCCGGCCGGAAATCCGCCTGGGGTTCCGGCGGCCGCCCCGGCGTCTGCATCAGAGGTCACCCGCACTCGGAGGCGATGTTTTCCCGGTGGCACCTGCATGGCATGGAATTCATGGCCCTGGACATGGTGGAAGACGACCAGATGTTTTTTATCCATTCCTTCCAACCGGTGCGTATAAGTCAGGCGATCATCCACCCAGATCGAGAGATTGGCCTCCGCGAATTGGTGGTCCACTTCGATTTCCAACGTGGCCGAAGAAGCTGCCGAAGCTGTTGGCAAGCTGGCGCGCGCTCCTTTGATTGTGGCCGGATGAGCTCCAGCGGCTGTGAGCGGCTGCGAGGCCTTTTCGACGATTGGCGTCTGGCCTGTGGGCGTCGCCTCCGTTTTGACAGGTGCAACAGCAGGCAGCGGCACGGTCGCTCTTGAGCGCGCTCCTCGGGAGTCGAACGAAATGATCCAGAGGCCGGAGACGAAAAGTCCGGCCAAAATCAAGAGACCGGCATAAGACTTTTTTCGGATCTTTTTCCGGATCTTCGACAGCAGGATCTGCGCGGCTCCGTGCCCCAGGGGCGGAATGCGCGGGCTCGGCCGGAATTTAGCGGCAGTCGCCAGTTGGCCCAAGGACGATTTGGATCTTTCATTCGCCGTTTGAGCGGCGCCTCGGCTCGTTTGCGAAACCTTGGACGAAACTGGCAGCTTGGCTTTGCTCCAAGGCTCTCGTCCTTCGCGCAGTTCCTGGATGTCGAACACCATCTCCATGCCGCGTTGATAGCGCTCGGCGGGATCTTTCGCCATCGCTCGAGCAATGATGTAATCGAGCCCCGGGGGCAACTCAGCGTTGAGAAGGGTTGCCGCTATGGGGTCGTGGTTCACGATCTTGAATGAGACCGTGACGGCACTGTTGCCTTGAAATGGCCGATGACCGGTCAGCATGGTGTAGAGGACCACACCGAGCGAAAACAAATCCGACCGGCCGTCCACTGCATCGCCATTCAATTGTTCGGGAGACATGTAAGCGGGTGTTCCTAATGCGCGTCCCGCGAGAGTTTGGTTGGCGAGGTTCAGTTTAGCCACTCCGAAGTCCGCGATTTTCGCGTGTCCGTCTTCCGTCAACAAAATATTCGCAGGCTTTAGATCGCGGTGAACCACGCCTTGTCCGTGGGCGCAATCGAGCGCTTCCGCCAATTCGAGGGTTAGCTGCAGCGCGGTGTCCATCGGCAGTTTATGGTCGTCCCCTGACAGCAGCTTGTCGAGGGTCTGCCCGCCAACAAATTCCATTACGATGTACGGGGCGCGCGTCTCCGGTTCCTCGCCCACATCGAAGATGGTTACAATACCGGGATGCGACAGGCGGCCCGCCGCTTCCGCCTCGCGGAAGAAACGCTCGCGATATTCGCGTTCTTCCTCGGGCGGTTGGCCGGCCAACGAAATAGTCTTTACCGCGACCACGCGATTGATTTTGGGATCACGCGCTTTGTAGACCACCCCCATGGCTCCGCGCCCCAACTCGGTCAGGATCTCGTATCGCCCAAAGCGTTCGCTCCTGCGATCATCCATAGGTGCCATCCGCGGTTTGACAATTTCAGCGGTTTCAGAATTTCGTTATAACGTTGTCAGCCTGATGCGCCTTGCGTCTTGTCGTCCGGCTTAACATCCGTTTTAACTTCCGCCTTAACTTCCGACGCGGATGTGACCACCACGCCGACTATGTTCTCGTTTAGTATTTCCAGAATTTTTCTGGCTTGCTCGATCCTGATTCCGTTCAGCAGTTCGAAGCCAACCTGAACGCCCCGGAATGAGGAAATGGTGTCATGGTGGGGGCGGACTTGAATTACGATCGGCCCGGCCTGCTGGACAATGCCAAAACCAACGCCTGATTTTTCGACTTTAGTTGTCGCCATGAGTTACACCTATGTGAAGACATTAAGCTTCCGGCGCCGCTTCGCGGGCGGTCGCTAAAGAAAAGGGGATATCGCTATTGTCTACTGGCAGTCCGATGCATTCCAAGTTACCGCCGTTTGTTTGATAAGCAACATTGGAAAATTGAAAAAACAATCATTACCCCGGTAACTTTGCACGCACGCGTCATTGCTTGAACATGGCAGAAGGGGCGACGTTTTGCCCGCCCCGATGCTGGACGAACAGGGACAATGTCACGAAGGCAATGATGCAGAACTCCAATTCCAATTCCAATTCCAATGACCATAAGTAAAATCGCACGGGAAAGCATCTTACTGCTCTCGCTGTTTTTGATTGCGGCGCTGGTGCAGTTCTACGCCGAGTCCTTGCCTATGGCGCTTTGCTTTTACTTTCTGCCGACCCTGTACTCGGCATACTATTTTGGACGCCGGCATGCAACTCTGACCGCTTTTGCTTGTGTGTTTCTGGTAGTTCTGTTGAACTTCCTGAACAATCTGATGCCCGCGCACCCGGTCCTGACATTACCCGGAGAGCGGCTCTTCAACTTTGCCATCTGGGCGGGGATTTTGGCGGTGGTCGGCTACGTGATGGGGACGCTTTACGAGCGCAAAGAGGCGATGACGGCCGACATCCGGGAAAGTTTCAGCGGGATGCTGCTGGTTCTGCAACACGTCATGGCCAACGAGAAGCTCGGTACCGGTGAAAACCAGCGCGTGGTGCAGGCCTCCGCTAGAATGGCAGAGGCGATGGGCCTGGGTTCGGATCGGGTGGAGTTGCTGCGGTCGGCGGTGTTGCTGCGGGACCTTAGCAAACTCGGCATCAGCAATGACATTCTGTACAAGGCGGCCGATATGAGCCGCGACGAAGTGGTGGCCAGTTTCCGCAAGCCACGGAAAGCCGACGCGCGCACCCAAGCTGCAGGAAATTCGCTGCGCCGCGTGATTCCAATCATCATCGCAGAGCAGATTGTGCATGAGCAGGGAGCGCGTTCGGTCAACGTTCCCATAGAGGCGCACATTCTGGCAGTGGCGGATGCCTATCAGAAATTGATCAGTGGCGATGGGGGCAAGGCGCTATCGCCTTACCAGGCCGAGGAGCAGATTCTGGCGGGAGCCGGTCAACAGTTCCACAAAGGGGTCGTGGAGGCTTTCGCGAAAGCCATGAGTGAGCGAACTCAGGGAGCGGGAGCATAAAGTATCAGTCTATAAAGCGAGTCCGCGAAGTTAGAGGGTAGCAGCCAGCGCCGAACCCTCTGTATTCGAAGCTGAATCGGATTCCGGCTCGTGGATATCTTTTCCTCGCCATCCCTCTCCTCTTAATTCCTGCCACATCGCGACCACTGTCGATTTCAACTCTGACGTCAGCCGTTCGTATGCGGCTGCGCTTGCCTCAGCGAGAGGCGGCGGTTGGATTGGCTTGCCGAATACCAGTTGCAGATCGGTGAACCTGGGAAACCTCTTGTGGCGAGGCCATGCTTCGTAGAAGCCCTCGATTGCGACCGGGACAATTGGGGCTTGCGCGTGGATCGAGAGAATGGCGGCACCCTTGCGGAATATTCTCGGGGCGCCGTCATTGGTGCGCTCGCCTTCGGGATAGAGAATCAGGATGCGTCCCTGGCGGAGGCCGAAGGCTCCGGCGCGCATGGCCGGCACCAGGTTGATGTCCGGATCGACGACCACTACGCAAAGCCATCCCGCCAGTCGTCGCATGAAGCCTTTGCCGAAAATGTCGCTTGTGCCCACCGCAAAAGACTGGCGGAACAGGCGCCAGGGCAATGCTGCTGCCATCACGATCGGATCGATGTAACTCTGGTGGTTGGGACAGATCAGGTAGGGGCCTTTTTCAGGAAGATTTTCGAGACCGCGGGTTTTCAGGTGAAAGCGGTCGAGCGCGAAAAGATAAATCAATTTCCCCAGGAGGAAGAAAAATACTTCAGCAAAAATGTTGTGGCGCGCCAGTCGGAGAGCTTCGGGATCGGTTACGGGCTCGCTTAAGACTCTCGACCAGGGCGGTGCGGCCGCTTTGGCTTGACCTTCGCCGCGGCTGGCGCTGGCGAGAACGGCGTCGACGAGGTCACGCACCGAATAAATTTCGGCCAGCTGCGACTCGGGTACTTCGCCCGCCAACTGCTGCTCGAGCGCGGTCAGTAATTCGACGCGCTGCATGGAATCGAGTCCCAGATCGAGCTCGAGATTGTCGGTGAAGCGAATCGCATCGGGGCGGTTGCGCGAGAACTCCCGCACTATGGTGAGGGCGCGCTTCACCTCCTCGCGCTCCAGCCATGACTGCTCATCGGGAGTCAGTGGGGTTTGCGTGGTTAGCGGCTTTTCGGCGCCGATTTCCAAATCACCGCCCTGCTTTTGTTTCAGCTCTCGAAGTTTCTTTTCGATCTGGAAGCGTTTTAACTTGCGGGTGGTGGTGCGCGGCAAGTCTTCCTGCCAGATGTCATAACTTCCCAGACGTTTGGTGGAAGCGATCTTGTGCGAGAGCGCTTCAATGTCGATGCGGATTGCTTCTTTTGCGTTGACGATCTTGCGCTCGCGCAGGCGTTCAAAATCAGGCACGACCACGGCATGAAGCCGCTCCGAAGTCGGATCTCCCGGACGCGCCTCCAGCGCCATCACACAAATCTCTTTCACGGACGGAGCCTGGAGGTAGTGGGCCTCGACCTCCTCGGGATAGACATTTTTTCCATTGGCGAGCACGATGACTTCCTTGCGCCGCCCGGTGATGAACAGGTTGCCGCCGGAATCGAAGTAGCCGAGATCGCCGGTGTAGAGCCAGCCGTCGCGCAGCACTTCGGCCGTGGCCTCGGGACGATTCCAATATCCCTTCATCACGATCGCGCCGCGGATTGCGATTTCACCGACGCTCGGCGCGCCGGCTTCGGTTGGCTGCTGGTCAATAGTCTTATCTTCGATAATACCGGCCTCGACAATTCTGGCCTCGACTCCGGGAAAAGGATGTCCGACCGAGCCAAACACGATGTCGCCCGGAGGGTTCATGAAAGCGCCGCCGGTGGTTTCCGTGAGGCCGTAGGCATTCAGAACGTCGATGCCAAAAGAGTAAAAGTCACGGGCAACGGCGGGATCGAATCGTGAGCCGCCGGTGACCAGATAGCGCATCCGGCCGCCGAAGGTGGCGTGAATCCTGCCGAAGAAAACTTTGCCGGCGTTCATTCCAACCCGGCGCAGAGCGCGATTGAGCGCCATCAGCGTGCGCACCAGGCGCAGCGTCAACTTGCCGCGTTTGTTCAGTTCTTTGAAAATCTTTTCGTGAATCAGGTAGAAAAACTGGGGCACGACACAGAACGCGGTGATGTTGCGCTCCTGTAGAGCGCGCAGCAATTCGGTGGTGTTCAGCGTTTCCAGGTAGACGACGCGCGAGCCATTGAAGAGAGGCAGAAAAAGATTGGCCATCTGCGCGAGAACGTGGAACATGGGAAGAATTCCGAGCAGCGCATCCTCGGGACCGATTTTTACGACTCCGAAAACGGAATTTGCCTCGCCGACGAGGTTGGCGTGGGTGAGCATGACGCCTTTTGGATCGGCGGTGGTGCCCGAGGTGTAAAGCAGTGCCGCGAGGTCGCTCTCGGCGGGCACGATTGGCTGAAAATCGGCAGGGCCGGCGGCGAAGATGGAGTCGAGATCGGCGAGCAGATGCTCGGTACCGTTGAGCCCACTCATGGCAGAAGACGCAGAAGACGCGATGAGTGGGGCACCCGAACCGTTGGGATTCTGTTCTGTCGCCGCCGACGTCATCACCAGACTTACGTTGAGTCCATCTGCGTCGAGTCCATCCACTGCTTCCGTCGCCACCGGAAGATGCTTTACATCGCAGAACAGCAGGGAAGCCCCGCTGTCGATCAGCAACTTCTTCACCTGATCGGCTTGGAAAGCGGTGTCGAGCGGGACCGCCGTTCTTCCGGCGGCGATGATTCCTAAGTATGCCGCCACCCACCGTGGATGGTTTGCCGCCAGTATCGCCACGCGCGCGTCGCGAGGAACCCGGGTTGAGAGCCAGTTCGCCACGCTCTCTGACATGCGTGTGAGTTCCGCAAAGCTGACGCGCTCCACCGTCTGCTGGCGTTGAATTTCAAGGGCAATGTTGTTGGGAAACTTTCGGGCGGATTCCTGGAATCGCTGATAGAAAGTGGGCATGGGTCGAACAAAATCTTACAGGAAATCGAGGTGACTGCGCTGCGCCCTTCCCGAGTCCAAAGGAAATTGCCCCGCACCGAACGGGAATCTTCTCTATTAAGGTTTTGTTAATCGATGCCCGGTCCTGCTCCCATACCGCAGAAGTCAGTTAAAATCAGCAGTTATCGGAATTTCGAAGTTGGAAACGGCAATTCAATATGGGGGACGGGATGAAGTCACGCAAGTTCATGTTATTGATAATGGGGGCGATGGCGATCTCGTTTTCGGCGTGCGGCGGCAGCAGTGGTACCAGCGCACCTGCGCCGGGCGGCGCCAATCAATGGACCTGGGCGAACGGTGCGGATGTTGTCAACCAACCAGGGACGTATGGGACTCAAGGGACCACTGCATCCAGCAACGTTCCTGGAGCGCGGCAGAATGCCGTGACTTGGGCCGATAAGGCCGGAAATCTCTGGCTTTTCGGTGGGTTAGGTTACGGCTCGAGCGGAAATTTCAATCTCTTGAATGACCTGTGGGAGTACAGCGCCGGCCAATGGACGTGGATGAGCGGATTAAATGCTGGCGGGCAACCGGGGATATACGGGACTCAGGGGACGCCCGCCCTCACCAACATTCCCGGGGCGCGAGATGGCGCGGTTAGCTGGATCGACGCTTCGGGAAATCTCTGGCTCTTTGGCGGCTATGGGTATGGCGACTCCCAGGCTGCGGTAGGCGTCCTCAACGACCTGTGGGAGTACACCCCGGTTCCGCAAATCACGGGCCAACCGTTCAACCCTGGCCAATGGACGTGGGTGGGCGGGTCGAGCGCGGTCGGCCAACCAGGGACGTATGGGACTCTCGGCACGGCTGCGGCGGGCAATATTCCCGGGGCGCGAGATGGCGCCGTTAATTGGATCGACGCGTCGGGAAATTTCTGGCTCTTTGGCGGAAACGGTTGCGCCTCGTCTGCCGAGACTCCCTGCGCGTCTGCGGACTCAGGAAATCTCAACGACCTGTGGGAGTACAGCGCGGGCGAATGGACCTGGGTCAGTGGGTCGGATGTGGTCAACCAACCGGGGACTTACGGGACTCTCGGCACAGCTGGCGCGAGCAACATTCCCGGGGCACGATTCGACGCGGTTAGTTGGATCGATGGATCCGGAAATTTCTGGCTCTTCGGTGGGTCGGGTTACGACTCAAACCCGACGGATCTGAGCGGAAACCTCAACGACCTTTGGGAGTTCAGTGCAGGCCAATGGACGTGGATGGGCGGGTCCAATGTTAACGGCCAGCCGGGGACCTATGGGACCGAGGGGACGGCTGCGGCGAGCAACGTTCCCGGGGCGCGAAGCGGCGCTGTGAGTTGGACGGATTCATCTGGGAATTTCTGGCTCTTCGGTGGGGCTGGGCTGGACTCGGCAGACAATAGCGGACGGCTCAACGACCTGTGGAAATACGGCGCCGGGCAATGGACGTGGGTGGGTGGGTCGAACGTGAACGGCCAATTGGGGACGTACGGTAGCGTCGGAATGGGCGGGCCCAGTAACATTCCCGGAGCGCGAACCCTTGGGGTTAGTTGGACCGACGCGTCCGGAAATTTCTGGCTCTTCGGTGGCACTGGTTACGACTGGCTCGGGTCAAATGGATTCCTCAACGACCTTTGGCAGTTCAAACCGTAAAAGCCAGCTGGGCAAAACCCTGGAGCCGCGGCGATCTTGAAAGTTGGAGACAATACGCATGGGGATGAGGAAGATCACATTTAATGCGGACGCGGACCTACTTGACCGGGCAGAACAGATTGCGAAAGCAAAAGGCACAACTCTGGAGGAAGAGGTTCGGCAGTGGCTTGATGACTTCGGGAGGGAAGATGGAAGCTCCCGCCACGAGAGCCGGGGAATGGCAAGAGTCGATGAAGCTTATCCGCCTAGCCGAGGTTCGCTTTCAAGGTGCTGACGGTCAGCAGCCGAACGCATCCCCAGACCGCCAGAAAATGACTCCCCCAACGGCGGAAACGTCTTCTAACTGAGCCGCCAAGCTTCGACGTCCGGTTCGCTCCGTCGCCATCCCTGCCGCATCTAATGTGCTAGGCTTTTAATAACACTTGGGACGCGTGTCCTCTGAAGGGTTTCGGTTTTGATCAACACATTGCTAGGCAAGGTTTTCGGGACGAAAAACGAGCGCGAGGTCAAGCGCCTGCAGCCTCGTGTGGCGGCCATCAACGCGCTCGAGCCGGAGATACAGAAGCTTTCCGACGACGAACTTCGCAGCAAGACAGCGGAGTTTCGTGCCCGTATCCAGGAGCGTCTCAGCTCGATCCTCGATGAGCCGGAGGCGGATGCCGATTCCCCGGATATCGATCTCCGCAATAGCGATCGCCAGAAGGAAATCGAAGCAGAGCGCAGCGAGGTGCTCAAGGCCGTTCTCGACGGACTGCTTGAGGAAGCATTTGCGGTGGTCCGCGAAGCTGGACGGCGTGTACTCAACATGCGGCACTTCGACGTGCAGTTGATTGGCGGCATGGTGCTGCACGAAGGCAAGATCGCCGAAATGAAAACCGGCGAGGGCAAAACGCTGGTTGCCACGCTACCGGTGTACCTGAACGCGCTTAGTGGACGCGGCGTGCACGTGGTCACGGTCAATGATTACCTGGCTAAGCGCGACTCGGAATGGATGGGCAAACTCTACAGCTTTCTCGGACTTAGTGTTGGCGTGATCGTCCACGACCTCGACGACGGGGAACGCCGCGCCGCCTACGCCTCGGACGTGACCTACGGCACCAACAATGAATTCGGGTTCGACTATCTGCGCGACAACATGAAGTTCGACCTGAACGATTGCGTGCAGCGCGTGCACAACTTCGCGATCGTCGACGAAGTCGACTCCATCCTGATCGACGAAGCCCGCACTCCGCTGATTATTTCGGGAGCCAGCGAAGAGTCCACCGACAAGTACTACAAGGTGAATCGCATCATTCCCAAGCTGGAAAAAGGCGAAGAGATCGATACGGCGCCGGGTGAGCCCAAGATCCTCACGGGCGACTTTGTCGTGGACGAAAAACATCGCAGTATCACGGTTACCGACGAAGGCTGGGAGAAAGTTGAGAAGTTGCTGGGCATCGGCAACATCGCCGACCCGGAAAACTGGGCACTGAAGCATCACGTAGAAACCGCCGTCAAGGCGCACGCGCTTTACAAGCGCGACGTCGAATACGTGGTCAAGGACGGCGAAGTGCTGATCGTGGACGAATTCACCGGGCGCCTGATGCCGGGGCGGCGCTGGTCTGACGGGCTGCACCAGGCGATTGAAGCCAAAGAGAATGTGAAGATTGAGCGCGAGAATCAGACGCTCGCGACGATCACCTTCCAGAATTATTTCCGCATGTACAAGAAGCTGGCGGGCATGACGGGTACGGCGGAAACCGAAGCGCCGGAATTTGACAAGATTTATCGGCTCGAGGTGGTTGTCATACCGACCAATCGTGTGCTGCTGCGTAAAGAAAATCCGGACATCGTTTACCGCACAGAGAAAGAAAAGTATTTCGCGGCCGCGGACGAAATCCAAAGGCTGCACGAGAGCGGCCAGCCCGTGCTGGTGGGCACGACCTCGATTGAAAAATCGGAACGCCTTTCTGACCTGCTGAATAAAAAGGGATTGAAGCAGCACGTCGTGCTGAACGCGAAGTTTCACGAGCGCGAAGCGGAGATTGTAGCGCAGGCGGGACGCAAAGGTATGGTCACCATCGCCACCAACATGGCGGGCCGTGGCACCGACATTTTGCTTGGCGGCAACCCCGAATTCATGGCCAAGCAGGAATGCGTGAAGAAGGGAATTGCGCAGCCGATCCGCGCCGCGCAAGGCAAGATCGAAGCCGAGGTCGACGATCCCAACCGCACGGTTTGGTACTACGCGGGCAATGAGTTCGCGGTTCCGACCGATCAGTGGAACGAGATTTTTACACGCTACAAGGCCGACACCGACCGGGAACATCGCGAAGTGATCGAGGCCGGCGGGTTGCACATCTTCGGCACCGAACGCCATGAAGCGCGCCGCATTGACAATCAGCTCCGCGGGCGGGCTGGACGTCAGGGCGACCCGGGCTCGTCGCGCTTCTACCTTTCGCTCGAAGACGACCTGATGCGAATCTTCGCCAAGGAATGGGTTTCGAAGCTGCTGCAGCGCCTGGGCATGGAAGAAGGCGTTCCCATCGAATCGGGCATGATCACGCGCCGCATCGAGGCCGCGCAGAAAGCGGTTGAAGGCCAGAACTTCGAGGCGCGCAAACATCTGCTGGAGTATGACGACGTCATGAACAAGCAGCGCGAGGCGGTCTACGGCCTGCGCCGCCGTCTGCTCGAAGGCCTCGACCAGAAGGATCTCATCATCGAGGATTACGTCTCCGGGATTCTCGGCGATATTCTCGAACGGCACTGTCCGCCGAAAGAGCACGTGGACAACTGGGACCTGAAGGCTCTAAAAGATGCGATCATTGCTCGCTTCGGCGTCGACATTTATGCCGAGGGCCTGAAGCCGGAGCAAGTGAACCGCCAGGAATTGGGCGATGCCATCTTCGACAAACTCAAAGAGCGCTATGACACGAAAGAGGCGCTGATCGGCGCCGGGGCCATGCGCTATCACGAGCGCATGATCATGCTGAGCGTGATCGATGCGCAATGGAAAGATCACTTGCTCTCGATGGACCACCTGAAAGAGGGCATCGGCCTGCGCGGCTATGGACAGCACGATCCGCTGGTTGAGTACAAGCGCGAGTCCTTCGACATGTTCGAAGAAATGATGCAACGCTTTCAGGAAGAGACGGTGCGGTATCTGTACTCGATGCAGATCATGGAACGTCTGCCGGACCCGGGAGCGAGGGTGGGTGGCGACGGTAGTCCGAGGTCAAATGTCGCGTCCGGTCAAGGGCTCGAGGCGGATGTGCCCTCGGTCATCACTGGCGGTCGAGGTGGCAACGGACGCCCGCCACGCCAGGTTGCGACCTCCGTGGATGAAATTGAAGAAGCCTTCCAGCGCAAGAAAAAGCGCGAACTGGAACAGGCGCGCATGGCCGGGGCTGGCGACATGCAAGTTCAGCAAGTGGTGCGCTCGGGAGAAAAAGTTGGACGCAACGATCCTTGCCCTTGCGGAAGTGGCAAGAAATATAAGAAGTGTTGCGGGGCAAATTCGTAAGAGGATTCACCGCCGAGGCGCTGAGGTCGCAGAGAAAAAAACTCTGGCTAGATCTCTTGAGATCCGCAGTCAATCATTCCTCCCAGAGACTTCTCGGTGTCTCGGCGGTTCAGCGTTTTTCTTTTGTTGCCGAGCGCGCGAAACGTCATCTCCGTCGCCGGGCTGTGTGTGCGCCGCTTCCATTCGAAAAACATCGGGGCATAGGTCTGAGTGATGTAAGCGCTGTGGCCGATGCCGAGCGTGCGTGCTGTGCGGTCGATCCATCGCGGACGCCCTTCAATCTCGCCGAAGTTCCCAATCGGAGTTTCATCGAGTACCACGTGGCCCGTGCCGTCGCTCCACTCCGCGCGATATTTTTCATAGCGAAAGGTGGGCTCGAACCCCAGGGCACGCAAAATGGCGTCCATCTGCTGGCCGTTCTCCACAGGCGTTTCCAGCTCAACCCGCACCTTATGGCGTCCGGCCTTGCTTTTTGCCTTGTGGGTCAGCGTCCATGTCTCGCCATACTGGCGCAGGCGCAGCATTTCGTCCCGCCTGCGCAGCGTCTGGCCGGGCAGATCGTAGAGGGAATTCATTTCGTGGGTGGATCGCGTCAGTTGCCTGAAGCCCGCTTTCTTGAGGGCGCGCGCCAGGGCGGGCAGATTCTCAATTCGAAATTTAATTTCGACTTCGTTCGGCATTTCGAAATCATAACCGCCGAGACGGCGAGAGCGCCGAGAAAAAACTGGAAGGAATGATTCACTGCGGGGCCCAGGCCAAAGAATTTCTCGGCGCACTCTGCGTCTCGGCGGTGAAATGACTTAAGATTTCGGCTCGACCTCGGACTCTCGCGCCGCACTCTGGGACCAACTCATGTGGGGCAGGTTGCGCTCCACGTTTCGCCGTTTCGCGATCAGTTCCGCCGTGATGGACACGGCAATTTCTTCAGGAGTAAGGGCACCGATATCAAGCCCAATGGGGGCGTGGACTCGGTCAAATAAATGCGCTGGCAGACCTTCCTGCTGCAGCTCTTTAAAGATGGTGATGGTTTTCCGCTTCGACCCAACCATCCCGACATAGCGCGCCGTAGTCTGCACTGCCCAACGTAGTATGCGCATATCGTCGCGGTGCCCACGGGTGACGATCACGATGTAGGAAGACTCGCTGGGTGCGAGTTGCGCTACGGCCAAGTCGAAATCTGCGGCAATCACCTGGTGTGCCTCGGGGAATCGTTCGCGGTTGGCATAGGCTTCGCGATCATCGATGACGGTTACGTCGAAACCGGCGATTCTCGCAACTTTGTAGAGACTGGCCGCTACATGACCGGCGCCGAAGATGTAGAGATCTGCTGGAGGCAGGATGGGCTCGACGAAAATCTCGAGCGTTCCGCCGCAGACGAGGCCGGCGTCGTATTTCGGATCCTGATTGAGATCAAAGGCCAGGGTGCGTGGCCTCTCCGATTCCATCACTTCGCGCGCCGCCTGCCACACTTCAGCCTCTACACAGCCGCCGCCAATGGTGCCCACGATCGAGCCATCGTCGCGCACCAGCATTTTGGCGCTCTTGAACGAAGGAATCGAACCGCGGACATTGACGATGGTCGCTATCGCGCCACGGCGCCCGTCTTTTCGCAGGCGGACGATCTCTTCGTAGAGGTCCATAGCACTGATTATGGTTCGGTGAGCGGGGAAGGTCAAACACGGGCGTTTGCGAACACCGGGCTCCTCCACCCATCAAGCCAACACCGGGCTTGACGGGGACCCCGGTGCGCTTGACTGGACAGCCGACCACCCCAGCGCGCGAAAAGCGCGCGGGTCTGGGGACCCCGTCGAGGGCGGCTGGCGCTACGCAGAGGCAAAGCAATTTGTGCTAGCGTGTAAGGTTCAAATTTCCTTTGTCCGCGCTAGAGGAGTGTCCATGAAAGCCGTCCGCATTCATCAGTTCGGTGGGCCCGAAGTTCTGACTTACGAAGACGTGCCCGATCCCAAGCCGCGAAAGGATCAAGTCTTGGTGCGCATTCGAGCGTGCGCTCTGAACCACCTCGACTTATTCGTACGCAAGGGACTCCCCGGCGTTAACTTGCCGCATATCCTCGGCAGCGATATCGCCGGCGAAATTGTTGAAGTCGGCGAGTACATCAACGACCTCAAGGCCGGACAGCGCGTGCTGCTTGCGCCTATGGTTTTCTGCAATCACTGCGCGAAGTGCGTTGCGGGCCTGCAGAATCAGTGCCGCCAGTTCGCCGTTCTCGGCAACACCGTGGACGGCGGCAACTGTGAACTGATTGCTGTGCCTGTCGTCAACGTCATTCCCATCCCCGATTGGCTCGATTTCAATGAGGCCGCCAGCGTTCCCCTAGTCTTTGTCACGGCGTGGCACATGCTCGTGGGACGCGCCGCCATCCGCCCCGGACAGACCGTGCTGGTGCTGGGCGCGAATTCAGGCGTGGGCATTGCCGCCATCCAGATTGCGAAACTGTTCCACGCGCGCGTGATCGCTACCGCGGGCGATGAGCGCAAGATGGAGCGTGCCCGTGAACTGGGCGCCGATTTTGTTATCAACCATTACCAACAAAAAATATCGCAGGAAGTCCGCAAGATCACAAATTTTGAAGGTGTCGACATCGTCGTCGAACACGTTGGTCTGGCCACCTGGGAAGAGAGCGTGCGGTCGCTCAAGGCTGGCGGCACGCTCGTGACCTGCGGCGCTACCACGGGGCCGAAAGTTGCACTCGATCTGCGGTTTCTATTTTCGCGTCAACTGGCGCTGCTGGGGTCGTACATGGGGACGATGAGCGAACTGTATGACGTGCTCGGCCACGTGTTTGCCGGACGCCTCAAGCCCGTCGTCGACCACATTTTTCCCTTGAATGAAATCCGCACTGCCCATGAGTACATGGAGAAGAGCCAGATGTTTGGAAAGATCGTGCTGAACCCGTAAGCGCTATCACCGCCGAGACGCAGAGTGCGCCGAGAAATTCCAAGGCTTGGCTTTCTCCGCGCGCTTGGCGTCCTCTGCGGTTAAAATATAGCCATGGCTCCAGAGCTCAGTTTCGGCCCCTACGTTGACGTCGAGAACGGCAAGAAGGTAGTTAAGGAACTGGTCTACGGAGACGGCGTGCCCGAAGGCATTGTCATGACCACGCTTGATTCGACCGTCAACTGGATGCGCAAGAATTCTATCTGGCCGATGACGTTTGGCCTCGCTTGCTGCGCCATCGAAATGATGTCGATGGGCGCGTCGCGCTTCGATATCGCGCGCTTCGGCGCAGAGGTGTTCCGGCCGTCGCCGCGCCAGTCGGACCTGATGATTATCGCTGGGCGCGTCTCGAACAAAATGGCT
This sequence comes from Terriglobales bacterium, assembly GCA_049512435.1. GTDB lineage: Bacteria > Acidobacteriota > Terriglobia > Terriglobales > Acidobacteriaceae > Acidiflorens. The sequence continues at coordinate 23,839 of JBEKXC010000021.1, forward strand.
CCCGTGATTCGCCAACTCTGGGAGCAGATGCCAGAACCGAAGTGGGTGATTTCTATGGGAGCGTGCGCGACTTCCGGCGGAGTGTTCAATAATTATGCGCTGGTGCAGAGCGTGAATCAGGTTATTCCCGTGGACATCTATGTTCCGGGCTGTCCGCCGCGTCCCGAGCAGTTGATTTATGCGATCACGCTGCTGCAGCAGAAAATAATGATTGAACGGGGAACGGTTCGGAAGGCGTTAAACCTGGTTCCAAGCGGCGAGTAGTACTCCTCCCACTCTCCAATTCAAGATCCAATTACTTATTGTTTCATCCTCGTTGCCAACTGCCGTTCTGGCGGCGTCATCTGGTTCCAGATCGCGCTCAAGTCTTTTTCCAGGATCTGATTGTTTGGATCCAGCCGCAGAGCCAGCGCAAACCATGAATAGGATGTTGGAAGGTCGCGCGGCACACAGTGGCCGGTGGCATACATCGTTCCGAACGCGCTCCGCGCCTTGGCATTTGATTTCGCCGAAGCCGCCTTCAGATATTTCACTGCCTCGTCACAGTTTTCCGGCACACCTCGTCCGTAGAGAGAAGCCTCGCCCTTGCGGAAGTCCGCATCGCCGGTGTCAGCCGCGGTGCGCTCGGGCAATCTTGCAGCTTTCGAGGCAACGCGAGGTTCGCGGTTCTCCGCAACCTTCTCCCTTCGCGTATCCCGTTGCGATTCTCTCGGAATTACCGGTGTCGAATTAGGCTTGGCCTCTGAATCCGCATTTGTTGGGGGAGCGGCGGGGCTAGCGTTTGCGTTCTCCGAAAGTTCTTTCGGAACTGCTGCTGCCGGCGGCACCGGAACCTGCGACGAGCCTACTGGAGCCGCATCTGGAGTGCCCCTGGCACTCTTATTTACGGCGGACCGGATCCCGGCATCCGACTTTCCGCTTTCTGCGGCGCCGAGGAAGCTGTAGGTCCACCAACCGGCTACGCCCAATGCTGCCAGCAGGGCCAGCAGCAGCAAGATTCGCCGTCTTCCCGTCTTTGGTTGCTCGGGCTCAAAAAAAGAATCCAAGCCAGAGAAAGCCTTTTCCCGCAGCGCGTCCATGCTGGGCTGATTTGGGCTGGATTGACTCGGGCTGAAGTAACTTGGGCTGGGCTGACTTGAACTTAGCTGACTTGGGCCTAGCTGACTTGGACTGGGTTGATTTGTGGCGGGTTCATTCAGGCCCAGCATCGAGGGCGCGCTGATGGGCGGTACCTGCTTGTTTGCGGGAAGGGTTGCGTTCTCCGAGATAGCGGGCCGGGGTGGTTCCGGCGTATTGGTTATCGGTTTAACGGCTATCCTTGCGTCGGCTATCCGTGCATTGGCTATCTGGGGGAGGTTCGGTACTGGCGCGCCCGCAGGCCGCCGGGCTTCAAGCAAGTTGCCACACATTCCGCAGAAACGGAAATTGTCCGAATTGTCCTCGCCGCACTTCGGGCAGATCACCGGGTTCTCCGAATATCCTTCCGACAGTCTAATTTTACAGTTTAACTCTCGCCCTAAGTCTCGGCGGAACTGAATGCACTCGTCTGTTCATATTAGAATGCCATCGCCAGGTTTCCTCCCATGCCGAAAGCCTCCACAACCAAGCCGACTCTTGCCGCGAAGCGTTTTGAGGCCAGACTTGAGCGGATGCGTTCCCGCCTCAATTGGGTCGTTATCCACGTACCATTCGATGCAGCCAAAGCGTGGGGGTTGCGTGGTCAGATCAAAGTAAAAGGCGATGTCAATGGATTTGCGTTCCGCACATCGCTGTTTCCGACCGGAACCGGGCGGCACATTCTGCTCGTCAACAAGCGCATGCAAAAGGGCGCGCGCGCCGCGGAAGGCAGCGTCGCCCGCTTCCAGATTGAACTGGACCGCGAAGAACGGACTGCAGAAATCCCCGATGAGCTCGAGCGCATTCTACGCGAAGATCGCGTGTTTCGGCGCTGGTATGACGGGTTGAATCATTCCACCCGCAGCGACATTGCGAAGTGGATCACGGAGGTTAAAAGCGACGCAGCCCGCATGCGCCGCGCGGAACAGATTGCGGAACGCCTGCTGGCCGTCATGGAGGCGGAACGGGAACTGCCACCCGTTCTGCAGGTAGCCTTTGCGCGTCATCCCCGCGCCCGCGAAGGTTGGGATGCCATGTCGGCAGCGCGGCGGCGCGGACACCTGTTTGGCATCTTCTACTACAGAACTCCGGACGCCCAGGGCCGCCGCATCGACAAGATGCTCGATGACGCTACCGTGCTCGCGGCGAAAATGGGGAGCAAGAGAAAGTGAGGGATGAATTCCGATTGCACCTGACTCTGATCTAACCGCGAAGATATAACCGCGAACTGCGACACCGTGTCCGAGATCCGAGAGCGGTGGCCACACGACCAAGTGCCTGAGTTATCAATACGTTTCTCCGCCTTATGACCAACGTAACCGCACGCCGCGTCGTCTTCTGCTATACTGCTGTTAACGCTTTTGCTACGGTTTGCTCGTCACGCGGGGATCCGATTGGATCCGAAACATTTCCGCATTTCCTGCCCGCCGTTTGGTTCCAGCGCCAATTTCAATGCGAGCGGCATTGCGAACTCTCAACACTAGTCTTAAGACCACGAGTCTGAGAAATTGACATTAAGCCCCTCCAGAAAGAAAACAATCGAATGACCACATTTACGGAACTGCCCCTGTCTGCTGCGTTGCAGCAGAAACTGGCGGCAGCTCAATTCATTACCCTCACACCCATCCAGGCGCGCGCCATTTCTCCTGCCCTAGAAGGCAAGGACGTCATTGGCACGGCCCAGACTGGCACCGGCAAAACCCTGGCGTTTCTGATTCCGATCATCGAGATGCTGCGCGCCGAATCATCCAAGAATGACTCGGCTAATAATGGATCCACCAAGAACGTTAGTGCCCTGGTCCTGTTGCCCACGCGGGAATTGGCCATGCAGGTTCACGAGCAGTACGAACAACTGCGTGCCAAGAACATGCCGAAGGCAGCGCTGGTGATCGGCGGCGTAGCGGAAAAGGCGCAGATCAACAGTCTCCGCTCCGGCTGCGAATTTGTGATTGCGACTCCGGGGCGCTTGCAGGATTTCATCACCCGCAAGTTCGCGGACCTGCGTCACGTGAAGATCCTGGTGCTCGACGAAGTCGACCGCATGCTGGATATGGGTTTTCTTCCGGCCATCCGGCGCATCCTGCAAATTCTGCCGCAGCGCCGGCAGACGCTGTGTTACTCAGCCACTCTGGAACAGTCGGTGGCCTCTCTGGTGAATGACTATACGCGGGAGCCGGTGCGGATTGCGCTTGGCTCGGTGCTGAAGCCGGCGGAGAGCGTGTCCCTGGAAGCCTATGAGGTGCGTCCCTCAGAAAAACTGGACGTGCTCCGGCAGTTATTGTACGGGGAAAAAGGACAGACCCTGATTTTCACGCGCACCAAACGCGGCGCGCAAAGACTGGCCCAGGAACTTGCGCGCGATGGCTTCTCGGCTGCCATGATTCACGGCGATCGCACGCAGTCCCAGCGCAACGGCGCCTTGAGCGGATTTCAGGAAGGGCGCTACCAGATACTGGTCGCGACCGATATCGCGTCGCGTGGTTTGCACTGTGACGACGTGGCGCATGTGATCAACTACGACTTGCCGAAGATGGCGGAAGATTTCATTCATCGCGTCGGGCGTACCGGCCGGGCGGGCTCTCAAGGCCGGGCGTCCACGCTGGTCACGGGCGCGGAAGTTCTCGACCTGCGCAATATCGAGCGTGCCTTGAAGCTGCGCATCGAACGCAAGCAGGTGGATGCGTCGGCAGCCAATGACCGCCCGAGGCGGGTTGTTGCCAACACGCTCGCATCACGGACGCTGATCAGGTTGCCCGGGGAGGTCTTTGTTTAGTGTTTAGTGGAGCGATGTTTAGTGAAGTGACGTTTAGCGGGGCGCCGCCGGGCGGGGACGCCCGGCACTCCACATCAAGTGTTTATTGGAATTGAACTGGGTTCGCCGGAACGTTGCGCTCCGGCGAATCGGACAAGACGTTAGCGATCGATTGCCTTGGTGCCGTGTGGGATTGAGATCTCGATAGCATCGGGTTCGTCGTCGGCGCCAATACGGAACAGCGCGGCTTGGGCTTCGGCGAGTTCGCGCATCTCCCGCATTTCTTGCTCCTCGTTCACGATTCCACCCTCCGGTTTTTCTTCCTTCCGTTGCGTCTTGCGTTCGTTCTTATCCCGCTGTTTCTGTTGGCGCGCTTGTTCTTTCTGACGTTTGGTAAAAGTTGATCGGCCTCGTGGCATAGTAAGTTCTCCGTATTTTTAAATTCTTATGATGGCCGGCTACATGGATGGTCTGTAGAGTTGGCCCAGCTTACATCCCTAGGAATAAACGGGAAGATGGATACGTCCGCCGTTTATTTCAGCTCTGGATTCTAGTATAACCTCGACGGAGTTTTCGCGCACAGCGATCCTGGCGAGGGGTGGTGGTGCAGTTTAAATCGGTTTTGAAAGGGCACGGCTTCAGCTGTGCCGTAAGCCACCTTGTACGAGGTTCTCAGTTCTCGGTTCCCAGTTCTCGGTGAAAACCGGATCGTTCCTGGGCTTTTCTGAGAACCGAGACCTCAGAACTGCGTTTGGTTTGCCACCTTCGAGAGCAGCGTGTTACCATCGAACAGTTACGAAAACGAGAAGAGACAGGAGTGCAACAGGTTAGTGTTAGCCAGAGAGCAAAAGCAGTCCGTCGTTGACACGTATCGCACGCACGCTACCGATACCGGCAGCCCCGAAGTTCAAATCGCTCTGCTGAGCGAGCGCATTGGTCAATTGACGGAACACTTCAAAACGCACCAGAAAGACCACGGCTCGCGCCGCGGACTTCTCATGATGGTGAGCCGGCGTCGTAGTCTGCTCGACTACCTGAAGAAGTACGACTCGGAACGGTACAAGACCGTTATTTCCAAGCTCGGTATCCGCAAATAACAGCGCGGCCGGCTCCGTGTGGGGCCGGTTCCAGACTGGTTTTCCAGACTGGTTTCCCAGATTTGGTTTTCCAGATCACGAGAGCCTTTGCAAAGTGCGTTCCCAACCGCGGCCTTGGCCTACGCCCGCCCACGCGAACTCCGTAATCGCGCGCATGCCCTTCTGCCCTATAAAAGGATGAACTATGAAGCCTGAAGCTACAAAAGTTTCCGTCGAAATCGCAGGCGGAAAATCCCTCTCTATTGAAACTGGAAAACTTGCCAAGCAAGCCGGCGGCTCGGCCGTCGTGCGCTTCGGCGAAAATGTAGTTTTCGCCGCTGCGACCTCGAATCCCGATCCCCGCGAGGGCATCGACTTTTTTCCACTCACGGTTGACTACCGCGAGTACACCTATGCCGGTGGACGCATCCCCGGCGGCTTTATCAAGCGTGAAGGGCGCATGAGCGAGCGCGAGGTTCTCACCAGCCGCCAGATTGACCGGCCGGTTCGTCCGATGTTCGCGGAGGGCTTCAAGTGCGAGACCCAGGTCATCGCCTTCGTCCTCTCCGCCGATACGGAAAACGATCCCGATGTCTGCGGCATCAATGCCGCTTCGGCGGCGCTGACTGTTTCCGATATTCCGTTTCTAGGCCCGATCGCCGCCGTGCGCGTCGGCTTGTTGGATGGCCGTTTCATCGCCAATCCCACCTACACCGAAATGCGTGACGGCCTGCTTAACATCATGGTCGTAGGCACCGCCGATGCGATTGTGATGATCGAGTCGGGGGCGAAAGAGGTGAAAGAAGAGACGGTGGTGGACGCGATCGAATTCGCGCACACCGAAATCAAGAAAATTTGCGCGGCCATCAACGAACTGCGCAGCAAGGTCGGCAAGCCGAAGCGCCAGGTGACCCCGCCGGAGTTCGACGAGGCGTACTTCAAGAGTCTGGAATCAAAGATCGGCCAGCGGCTGGCGGACGCTCTTGACACTGCGAAACATCCGAAATCCGAGAGCTACGAATTGGTGCGTGTACTGGAGAAGGAACTGCTGGCCGCCCTGCCCGAGGATGACGCGACAGGAAAAGCGAAGGTCAAGGAGTACTACGAGACCCTGCGCGAGCGCATTTTCCGCAACCAGGTAATCGACCACAAGCGCCGTCCCGACGGGCGCGCCTTCGACCAGATCCGCGAGATCTGGATCGAAGCCGGAGTTTTGCCGCGCGCGCACGGCAGCGCCGTCTTTACGCGCGGTGAGACCCAGGCATTAGTTACCACCACGCTCGGCACCAGCGACGACATGCAGCGTCTGGAGGGCTTCGAAGGCGAAGCCAAGAAGCGCTTCATGCTGCATTACAACTTTCCGCCGTTCTCCGTCGGAGAAGTCGGGTTCATGCGTGGCGCCGGCCGCCGCGAGATCGGTCACGGAGCGCTCGCCGAGCGCGCCATTTCGGCGGTGCTTCCGACCGAAGACAATTGGCCTTACGCCATGCGCGTTGTCTCCGACATTCTGGAGTCGAACGGATCGTCCTCGATGGCTACGATTTGCGGCGCTTCGCTCTCGCTGATGGATGCGGGCGTGCCCTTGAAGGCTCCGGTGGCCGGAGTGGCGATGGGATTGGTGAAAGAAGGCGAACAGTACGCCATCCTGACCGACATTGCCGGCGCGGAAGATCATTACGGCGATATGGATTTCAAAGTTGCCGGAACCAAAGACGGCATCACCGCGCTGCAGATGGATATTAAAGTCGCGGGCATCACTTCCCAGATCATGCGCGAGGCGCTGGCGCAGGCGCAGCGTGGACGGTTGTTCATTCTAGGAAAGATGGACGAGATTATCACCGAAGGCCGCGTGAAGGTATCGGCGTACGCGCCGCGTATCTACACCCTGCAGATTCCGGTCGACAAGATTCGCGACGTGATTGGGCCCGGCGGCAAGATGATTCGCAGCATCATTGAGCAGACGGGGGTGAAGATCGATGTGGAAGATTCGGGCAAGGTCAATGTGGCTTCGAACGATGAAGTTTCGGCGAACAAGGCTTTGCAGATTATCCGCGATCTGACGGCGTCAGCCGAGGTGGGGAAGACTTATCTCGGCAAGGTCAGCCGGTTGGCGGATTTCGGGGCGTTCGTCGAGATTCTTCCCGGCCTTGATGGCTTGCTGCATATCAGCGAAGTCGCCGAACACAGAATCAAGGATGTTCGCGATGAATTGAAGGAAGGCGATCAGGTGCTGGTGAAAGTTCTGGCCGTCGAAGGCAACCGCATCAAGCTGTCGCGGAAGGCAATCCTGAAAGAGCAGCGCGCAAAAATGGGCGGGGCTCCGCCGCCGGAAGTGGACGCGGAAGCGGATCTTTCATCGTCAGGTCCAGCACCGGCAGTGCCACAGGGTACACCTACAGCGGTGATCGAGGGCGGCGCGGATTTCGATGCGGATGACGAGCCGAACTTCAACCGCGTGGATGGAGTGGTAGCGTCCGTAGAAGCCGGAGCAGCGCGTCCGGAAGGTGCGCGAGAAGGACGTCCCAGCGGCGGTGGTGATCGTAATCGCCGGCGGCGAGGACGAGGAGGACGTCCGGGAGGCGGTCCAGGAGGTCACGGTGGCGGCCATTCCGGCGGCGGTGGCGGACGCGGAAGACGGTAAAGCTCGTGATTGTGTGTAGAGCGGACACTCCTGTCCGCTGCTTTGACTCTGATTTCTTAGAACTGCAACGTGTCAGCGCCCGATGCTGCTCGTGATCTCTGGATGGAGTCAGCGCTGATTAGTCGTGTTCAAACCGATGGTGAAGGGCCGCAGGCATGCGGCCCTTTTCGTCTTGACTCTGTGTCAGAGCGATAAGCGTTTGAAAATGCTTTCCGGGATCTGCTGCACGGCGGTCATGATGTAGCGCCAGACTTTTGGAGTATAGAGCACGTCCGGCGAGCGCCGTTCGAGGGCGCGTACGATATCGCTAGCAACCTGCTCCGGATCGGCGAAGCGCGTTGCGTTGGGCAGGTGATCGGTCATCGGAGTCTGCACCGGCCCGGGCTTGATGGTCATGACGCGGACGCCGGCGGGATAAAGGCGGCTGCGGAGTCCCTGAAGAAATAAGGCGAGAGCGCCTTTGGCGGAACCGTAGACGTAGTTGGAGCGACGCCCGCGATCTCCGGCGACGGAGGTGATGGCGGCCAGGCATCCAGTGCGCCGGCGTTCTAAATCGGCGGCGAATAGAGTGAGGATTGCGGTGGCACTGACGAAGTTGACGTGCAGTTCTTCCAGAAGAACGTCGATCGAGGTTTCCGAATCCTTTTGGTCGTGCATCGAGCCGTAAGCGAGAAGCACGGTGTCAAAGCCGGGCAAATTATGGCGGGCAAACTCGAAGATGGCGGCGTGCTGCTGGATAGATGACAAGTCGGCAGAGTAAGTGAAGACCTGCTTTGCGCCCCGGGTTACTAAGTCGCTCTGGAGTTCGGCAAGGCGTTGCGGTGAGCGCGCTATGAGGAGTAACTCGCAAGCGCGGCGAGCTAATTGGCGCTGGACTTCCAGCGCAATTCCGGAGGTGGCGCCGAGGATGACGATCTTCTTCATGATTGGGCCCCAGTTACACGTCGCCAGAATGAGGACGACATCTTAGGGTCTATGTAGGGAACAAAGCTGCGCCACCGCGGGAACGAGGCTTCAAATAAAGCGGGACTCATGCGAGCGTCTTTGGCAGGATAGAGCGCTCCTCCACTTTGCTCGACAATCTCATCCAGCGACTGCATGAGTTGGAGCGTGCGCTCACCTCGCATGGCGAAGTCGAGCGCGATGGTGAGCCCCGGGCGCGGGAAGGAGAGCATGCCAGCCGGTGGCGCAGAGCCGAATTGCTTCAACACGCCCAGGAATGAGCCCATGCCGGAGCGGGCGATACGGTCGAGTAACTCCTCGAAAGCTTCAAGGTTTGTTTCCGGGATTACGCACTGATAT
>JBEKXC010000022.1:0-32338 GCA_049512435.1 Terriglobales bacterium
AGGTGAACCTGGAATTGTTCGGGCCCCAGATTCTTCGCCAGCACGGCAAACTGGCGTTCCGACCCCCCGGTCTCGAAACTATTGGTCATCAGAAACAGGCGGACTCGACTGGGCGGAGACGCGGCAAGCCGCGTCTCTACAGGAGTGTCGATGGCGCGCAATTTCTCCAAGTCATTCTCCTGGTCAGCCGTTCTTCCGGTCAGTCGTTCTCCTGATCATTCTGCGGCTGGTGCAGTGGTCATCGTAGAAGGTGAAACCGGAGACGAGATCGGAGATGAAACCGCGGCATTCGTTCGCGAATCCTCCACCCGCGGAAGCGAGAATAGTCCCGCGGGCTTGGTGAACTTCTCCAGGAAATTTCTGTGCCACAGCTCGAACATGAGCAACCGCCAGATGCGACCGGTCAACTCCCGGCCTCTGTAGAGGTGATCGTTCATCAGCTTGCGAATGCCATCAGCCTCGAAATATCCGCGCTGCAAGGTGCGTGGCTCCAGCAGGATCATGAGCACGTCTTTCAGTTCGTTGCGCATCCAGTGCACGAGCGGCAGGGCGAACCCCTGCTTCGGGCGATAGAGCGCCTCGCGGGGCACGCCGACACGCTCCGCCAGTTTTCGCAGGATATATTTCTGCGTACTTCCGCGCAGCTTCCACTCCGGCGGCAGCCCCGTGACCCACTCGATGAACTTGTGATCCAGCATGGGGACACGGACTTCGAGAGAGTTCAGCATGCTCATCCGGTCCACTTTAGTCAAAATGTCGCCGACCATGTAAGTCTTGGTATCAACATACAGTAGCTCGCTGACCGGATCGCGCGCGGGAGCCTTCGCAAAATAGCGCAGCAACACGTTCTGAGGATCGTCGCTGCGGCGCAATATCTGCCGAAAGTCATCGGATAACAGCGGCGTAGTCCGCTCGAAAGCAGGCACAAAAGAGAGTCCATCCACATATCGTTCCCGCCAGGGCAAGCTGACGTTGTAGCTGAATCCGCGCCCCGACATGCCGTTCGGCAGACGGGGAAAAATCTGATCGCGGAAGAATTTTCGCGCCCAGTCAGGAATGTGTTCGAAGAAACGGCGGTTGGAATGAATACGGTAACGGTCGTACCCGCCAAAAATTTCGTCGCCGCCGTCGCCGGAGAGCGCTACGGTTACGTGCTTCCGCGCCATCTGCGAAACGTAGTAGGTAGGCAGCATTGAGGAGTCGCCGAAAGGCTCTTCCAGCGAACTCGTCAGGTGCTCCACGGTTTCGACGACATTCGGCTCCAGGATCATCTCGTGATGATCGGTACCAAACTTCTGCGCAACAATACGGGCATATTTCGCCTCGTTGAAGTCGTCCTTGGTGAAACCGATTGAGAAAGTCTTCACTGGGCCGGAACTGGCGCGCGCCATCAGAGCCACGATGGTGGAAGAGTCGATGCCACCGCTGAGAAACGCTCCGAGTGGCACGTCGGAAATCAAACGGATGCGCGTCGCTTCCAACAGGCGATGCTCCAACTCCTCCAGACACTCTTCTTCACTATTCTTTCCGAACTTCGGTCCGTGCGTGTTGTATTCCGGCAAATCCCAGTACTGGCGAATCTGAATCTTGCCCTTCTCGAATTCCAGCAGGTGTCCCGGCGGCAGCTTCTGGATTCCCGTAAAAGCCGTGATGGGATCGGGAACGTAGCCGTAATACAAATATTCGAGAAGCCCCTGCGCATTGACTTCCGCCAGTTCGGGAGCAACCGCGAGGATCGACTTGATCTCAGAACCGAAGTAGAGCTTGTCCTTCACCAGTGCATAATGGAGCGGCTTCTTGCCCAAGCGGTCGCGGGCCAGGACGAGTTTGCGCTTCGTCCGATCGTAAATCGCGAGACTGAACATGCCGCGCAGTTTCTGTACGCAGTCCGCCCCCATTTCTTCGTAGAGATGAATGATGACTTCGGTATCGGTCTTGGTGTAGAAGCGATGGCCGCGCTTCTCCAGTTCCGGGCGGAGTTCGGGAAAGTTGTAGACCTCACCGTTGTACACGATCCACGCGCTGCGGTCTTCGTTGAATACCGGCTGGTGTCCGCCCGAAAGATCGATAATGCTAAGGCGGCGCATGCCCAGTCCGGCGCCATCCTGAACGAGGATGCCCTCGTCGTCCGGACCGCGATAGATGATCTGGTCGCACATGTGGCGCACTAGAGCTTCTGTAATGTTGCTCTCCCGAGTTGCGCTCACTACCCCAGCAATTCCACACATAGCTTGCCTTCTACTCTTTCACACTGACACTGGTCACACTGGCACTGGTCACACTGGCACTGGTCACAGTGGCACTGACCGGAAGGGAGACCGGGAGAGAATCAGACTTTTGCCGCCGAGCGGCCGGCAGATCCCGGAAACGTTTGAAGCGATAATCGCGATAGTCACCCGGATTTCCCTCGCGGCCGTCACACGCAGCGAGCAGGATGTTGGCCATCTCCCTCGCGGCAACAAAGTGCAGCGTTTCCTTTCTACCGGCCGCGCCGCCGACCAGGGCAGCAAGAAAGTTGCGAAAGCTTTCGCCGATAACGGCGTCTTTCTGGGTCGGGTCCATGCTATGACAATGCAGTTTAATGAACAGCCAGTCAGGACGTCCGAGCACGCGAACTTGCGCCTGCTTCCAGAGCGAGAGCCGATGCAAGGTCGGAGGCATGGCTCTGGTAAGGGTGGCGTTGTCGAAAGCGGGGCGGACGGAACGGAAGGCACGCCGGAGGTCCATCATGAGCGGACCTTGGATCATCAGCGGAAAAGTTTGGGGCACGCGTCCGGCAACCAAGTTGTGCCCCCTGCGGTGCGGTGCTGCCTGATCGAGCGGAAGAGCGCATTCGTAGACGGAATTGATTTTTTCGATCTGCGCCGGATCCCAGGGAGCGCTCGGCATGGTGAAGTCGGCGTAGCAGCCGGTCTCAGCCAGAATCTGCATTTCCGAATCGACGCCACAGCAGCGCCCGGCAGCGGAGTTGGCGAGCGCAAAATTTCCGTGCACAAAGGCGTAGGCGGGACGAGTGGAACCATCTTCGACGGCGAGGCAGCCATGCTGCAAGGCCAGCCGATCGCGGAATTCAGTGAGCAGCCGGCGAGTGTTCTCGGCAGTGTCGGGATCGGGAATTCCGTGGTGCAGATGGACCTCGACTTCTCCCCAGCCGGCATGGCAATGCTCGGCGAGCATCTCGATCAACCCCTCGTCGTACTGCTCGGCAGGGTAGAAGTAGGTGTGGACAAGCGGACGGCCATCGTGGTCTCGCCAGCCGTCGACGACTTTGGGATATTCGCTCGCCCACCACTCCAGCCGGCGTTCCTGCTCCGAACGAGGGGCGCGCGTCTGGCCGCCACCGGGAACAATGGCCGGTTCGAAATGGTCGGCCAGGGCAAAGATGAGATGCACGGGGCCCTGGGCTGGCGATTTCAGGGCATGCCAGGTCGCGGACGGCAGGACTTTCCTGGCGTAAGCGAGTTGTTGCTTAAGACGCATGTTGAAATCTGAACCGCGCTTTCCTCGCCATCCGCCAAAGAGCCAAACCAGCCGGCTAGCGTGCTTTTGCCGGTTTGCGGCCACGGACAGCGATGGAGATCTCGCCCACGCGCATGTCTTCCATTCCCATCGCCGCATACCATTTGAACACCTGCTCGTAGGTGTGCTTGGACTGATATTTTGGAGAATACCAGTCGAAGGTGTCGAGCATGCGAGCTTCAGGATCCTTCTGCCGGTTCACCGGAAACACGTGGTGAACAATGCCCGAGGCTGGACGGCCTACCAGGGGTATGTGCTTCAACCCAGCTTGCAAATTGTAGAAGAACGGGACCGCAACTTTCAGAATGCCGTGCAGAGTCTCGGGCTTCATCTTATGGGTGTATCGGCGCCAGAAATCGCTGAAGCGATACCACTTGTTGTATCCGCTGTAGAGCCAGACGACGAGCAGTCCACCGGGCTTCAAGTATTTATCCAACGCTTTGACGGCGGCTTCACAATCCGGGGTGTGGTGAAGCACACCGATGCTGTAGATGACATCGAAGCTTTCGGGAGCGAAAGGCAGGGCGAAAACATCGGCCTGGAATGCGACGAAGTCGCGATCGGCAAGATTCTTGGCGGCAACTTCGGCGGCGGCGCTCAGGTCAACGCCGACCACACGCGCCCCCCAGCGGGTAGCGACTTCGGCGAAGCGTCCCATGCCGCATCCGACGTCGAGGACCAGCTTGCCTTTGAGATCTTCGGGGCGGAGAGCGGTTTTCATCAGGAAATGGCGTTCGGATTCGCGGGTCTCGTCGTTATCCGTATCGAGTTGGGTCTTCTGATAACGATGCCACTGATAACCGAAACTGGCAGCGTAGTGTTGGGCCTCCACAAAACGCGCAATGCCCTCCACGTTGGGATACGCACGCTTGCAGGCCGGACACACGAACCCATGGGATGGATCGCCTGCGAGTTTCCCGCCGCAGTTCAGGCAACGTAAAATTACATCAGCGGACTGGGGCAATTGTGCCGGGTGTTCCGTGGTCGGCATAAACCTCCAGGAAATGTCGCGGCTTCGTCGGGGCCGGGGGCTCCGTCTGTAGTTCCGCGTCCCTCTCTCTTAGGGTCGCCAGCAAGGTCGAACTAAACGCTACCGCAAAGAACGGGAAGAACTGGGTGGCTTCGGGCGCGAACAAGGCACCCACGGCGAAGCCAATCAGCGAACTGTGCAGCGCCCCCACGAACAAAACTGTGTGCTGGTCCAGACCTTTGGCCTTTCGCATAATTTTCAGGTTCTTAAAACCACAGCGAAAGAACATGAGGTAAAGAATCAAGGCCGGGATGCCGCCTTCGACCCCAACCTGCAAATACGTCATGTGCACTTGGTGCCAGATCCCCGAGTAAGTGATGAAATTGTTATCGCCGATGCCGAAGAGCGGATAATGCTCGATGCCTTCCACCGCCCGTCTCATCAAGTACATGCGGTCTTCGTACGATTGATAGGCCGACGCCTCGGTTTTGCTGCCACCGTTGAGGGCGGCAAAGCGGGCATATAGTTTTTGGCCCGCTGTTCCCCCCAGTAAGGCGACTGCAAGCAAGACTGCCACGATCAGACCAGGACGTTTGCCCCTGACGCCAAAATGCCACAGGGTCACCGCGCCCGAGATGACGAGGTCGACAAAGCCCGCTCGCGAGGCGGTCATAAATATCGCCGTCAGCATGGGAATCATTCCCAGTCCCCACAATACCTTCTTGAATGCGTTACTGCTGGTTAACAGGAAGGCGAGTGTGAAGGGCAGCGTCAGCACAATCGCGAATGCGAGATCGTTCGAGTTCCCGTAGATGCCACCCAGCACACCCTCCAGACGCGGCTGGTCATGACCCTTGATGATAGAGATCGCGCTAATCACCACCACCGAAACAGCTTGAATATAAATAATCCGGCGTAAACGACTGAAGGATGTGATCAGCAGGAAGGTGAGGACCCAAGCCACATACGCCTTGGAAAAATCTATGGTGTGAAGGATGGCGCCCGCTTTCCAGATCGGTGACAGAAAGGCGCCTACCCAATAAAGCCCGATTACGGTCAAAAGCAGCTTGCCTTCCTTGGGTATATCCTTGAAGGTGCGTTTGGTTCTACCCAGGACATTGAACAGGGCCCACATGCAGAGGATGCCGGTGATCTTGGCGCAGGGTACATAGTTCAGGCCGGGAACCCAGTCTTCGGGGCGAGCGCAATAAACCAGGAAGAATGCACTCAGCCAGAAAAACGCGGGCTTCGTCAGGTCCCCGACGGGGGCAACCTTTTGCCTGAATGGATTCTCCATTACTTCCGTTGTGTTATCGCCGATGGCCACCATGCCTTCTTTCTCTAACTCTGATCCCTGTGCACGCGCTGTAGAATGTCGCCGAACCGCGCGCACTTAAGGCCGCGGTGCACACGATTTTCCCGACAGTTCAGCGAATCCAGATTGCTTTTCTCCCCGTCACGAAGTTGACAAAAGCCACCACCGCAGCCGAATTCAGCACGACGAACGTGCGCGCCGCATCCGCCACGCGCGACAGCGGGCCGATCTTGAACCCCGCCATAGCCGCCAGGCTCAGGCCGTAAAATGCCAATTGCGCGGCCAGCGCGGCGCGATAGAAAGGCTGGCGCAGGAACAGTGAAGCCAGCAATACCCCCAGCAACGCAAATGGCACCGCCAGCCGAAGCAGCTTGTGGCTGACAAATTCAAATCGAATCGGGTTCTTCGACGTCAGAAGCCAGGGCGCAAGCTGCAGGAGTTGATAGTTGCCGCTAAGGGTTCGCACTTTGCGAGCAAACTCGCGGCTTTGACCGAGGTTCGGGGAATCCCAGGCGCGGGCCTGAGAGTCGAAGACCACGCGCGATTTTTTCTGCACGACCTGCATAGGCAACAACACGTCATCGAGGATGGTGCCCTCGGGTAGAGACTGAAGCAGAGCGTGCCGTGCACAGTAGATCGCTCCGGTCGCGCCCACAACTGATCCGGAGGCTGACTCCAACTCGCGAATCTTCTTTTCGATGCGCCAGTACAGGCCCATTCCCTTTCCTGCTTCTCCGGTCTCCGGGTTGCCAAGCATCAGCTCGCCGCTCACACAGCCGACCTCGGCATCGGCGAAATTCTCCATCAGGCGCCGCAGCGCGCACGACTCGATTTTCTGCCGCGCATCGGTGAACAGCACGATTTCACCGCTGGCAAGCCTCATGGCATCGTTCAGACCTTCCGCCTTGCCCCCCGATGAAGCCTTCAGCACAATCCGGAGGCGCGAATTGCTTGCCAACTTCTGCAAGATTGCCGCCGTGCCATCGGTCGAACCATCGGCCACGACCACAATCTCCAGTTTCTCGGCCGGGTAATCGAGAGCCAGCAGGTTCTCGATCTTCCGCGCAATTTCTGCCTCTTCATTTCTTACAACCACGACTGCAGTTACAGTCGGCTCCACCACTCCCCGCCGAACTGGCCGGGGCGACCACCGGCTGCGGAACCATAACCAGAGCGGATATCCCAGATAGGCATAGCCGACGACCGCAGCCGCGATCCAGAAAACCCATTTCATTGCTCGCCCCGATGCATTTTCATTGCGCGCCCCGGCGCAACAACACCGTCTTAATGGTCTGAAACATGATCAGCAAATCCAGGCCGATGGAGGCGTTCTTGATGTAGAACAGGTCGTACTGGAGCTTCTCGCGGGCGTCTTCAACTGTGCTGCCGTACTGGTACTTGATCTGCGCCCATCCGGTCACGCCGGGCCGCACCATGTGGCGCACGCCATAGTAGTTGATCTCTTTGGAGAGCAGCTCGATGAACTCCGGACGCTCGGGACGCGGGCCGACAAATGCCATATCGCCTTTGAGCACACACCACAATTGCGGAATTTCATCCAGGCGCGAGGTGCGCAAAAACTTGCCCACGCGCGTGACGCGCGGGTCATTGATTTCGGCCCACTGCGCACCGTTGACGGCCTCAGCATCGTGGCGCATGGTGCGGAACTTCACCACCTTGAAGAGGCGTCCGCCCTTGCCCATGCGCGTCTGGGTATAGAACACAGGTCCCTCGGAATCGAGGCGGATGGCGAGCATGATCAAGGGAAGCAAAGGCAGAGTAAGCATGAGACCAAGCAGCGAGAAGGTCACGGAAAGCAAGCGCCGAATCACGACGAAGGTGGTGCTGCGGCGAAAACCCTCGTTAAACACAAGCCAGCTCGGGTTGAGGTTTTCGACCTCGATTTTGCCGGAAATCTTTTCCAGCCAGGAAGTTGCTTCTTCGATCTTGACGCCCTGCAAGCGCAGTTGGAGCAGTTCATCCACGGGCATGTTGCCGCGACGATCTTTCATGGCGACGATGACACGATGGACTCTCTGTTTGCTGACCACTTCCATCAAGTGAGCCGCGACGGATTGGCGCGTCACCTCACCGTCGAGTTGGCCCGTCCAACTGGCGATCTCCACGCCAATCTCAGGATTCTGGCGCAAGCCCTGCACCAGGCGCTGTGCCCGCTCGTCGGCGCCGAGAACATAGACGCGCTCCACCAGCATCGGCAACTGCACCAGCCAGCCGTAACCGAGACGCCATCCGAAAAGGGCGAAGGCCACGATGAACAGGCCCAGAGCCGTGGAACCGCCGCCGAGCAGGAAATCGGGGCGCACATAGCTGATGCCAGCCGTCACAAAGGCCAGCAGGCCGGGCACCATCAGCAAGCGGAAATAGAGCTCCCCTCGGGTGTTCAACCGGGCGGTGTCGTAGAGGTCGAACCAATGCGAGCACAATAAAACGACAGCGGTAAATACGAAGAGCTTGATGTATCCGCCCTCATAGTTGAGCACCAGGTAACTGTCTTCCCGAAGCACGACCACAGCCGCCACCAGGAACGAGGTCCAAACGATCAGGGCCTCTCCTAACAGCAGGATGAGTGTTCGAATCGGGTAGTAGACATGAAAGAGCCGAATCAATTTGACCTCGGTTCATCTCAGGCGGGGCTGCTCACGGCCTCACCATAGTAGTACCTGGAATGATGCCCCTTTTCGGGTGGGGCTCCGTTAAGCACAACTCCAAGCAGCAGCTTGTCGGGGAATTCTTCGCGGGCACGCCTGGCCAAATCGGAAGGCGTCACCGCGGAGCGCACGACCATCAGAACGCCATCGCAGGCACCAGCGACCAGTGTGGCATCCGATACGGGGATGACGGGCGAGGTATCCATAATGATCCAGTCAAACAGCGGCTCGACACGCTGCAGGAAAAGCTTCAGACGGCCGTTGGCAAGCAGTTCGGGAGCGCTCGCAACGCTCCGGCCCGCGGGCATGAAGAAAAGGTTTTCCATGGGGCCGCGTTGCAACGGAGCGTACTCATCGCATTCCCCCAACAGGTATTCGGCCAACCCGGGCGACTGGGCTGCTCCGAAGTGGCGGTGCATGCCCGGATTGCGCAGATCGGCGTCGATCACGAGAGCGCGGCGTCCGTGCTGCCGCACCATAACTTGGGCCAGATTGGCAGCCACGAAAGTCTTCCCTTCTTTCGGAAGCGCGCTGGTTACGAGCAGGCGCTTCAGCGGCATCTTCTCGCGGATCTGGTAGAGGCGGGAGCGCAGGGTGCGGAACGCTTCCGCGCCGAGGCGACCGTCGTCTTCCCCGAAGAAGAGCATGGTGCGCAGATCCGGGCTCCACTGGGTCTGCGGGCAGCGGGCCAGCAGCGATTCGTAATTCAACCCGGAGGCCATGCTGGGCATGGCGGTGGGTCCCGAGGGTTGCAGCGAAGGCATGCTTTCGCGTGGCGCTTCGTTGCGCGATTCGGGTTGGTCTAGAGTGGGTTCGACGTGCGTCCCCGTGGAGGTTGCTCTTTCCTGCTCGGCGCGTTTTAAGGCGTCATGGATACGGCTCATAGTTTCCTTTCCTTGGGGAGATCCTGTTGTTCTGATTGGCGCAGCCGGTCGGCCAGGGTTGCCAAGGTGCGCAAGGCTTCGACCAGATCAAACTTTTCGGAGGACGGAACCGGCGCCGTCATGGCGGCGGCAGCATTGCCATCGGTCAAATCGAAATCGCGGGCAACGGAATCGACGACCTCGCCGGAGACCGTCTTCTTCTGATCGACGAACGCGCTGACCAGGCAGTGCTCGCAGAGCAGATTGATGATGCGCGGAATACCCAGCGAATAACGGAACAAGCCGGCGGTCGCGTCCGGTTCGAAAATCATCTCGCCATTCGACCCCGCGATGCGGAGACGCTGCGTGATATACGACTTGGTTTCCTCAAGATTGAAAGCATGGGTCTTGGCGCGCAGCGTCAGGCGCTGACGCAATTGGCGTAACTGAGGCTGCTTCAAACGCTGTTCGAGTTCCGGCTGTCCGACGAGGACGATCTGCAGCAGCTTCTCGGTGAACGTCTCGAGGTTGGTGAGCATGCGGACCTCCTCGAGCACCTCGTCGGTGAGGTTCTGGGCCTCGTCGATGACCAGCACCGCAGTTTCACCGGCACGATAGCGATCGAGCAGCCAGTTATAGAGGCGCTGCAGTAGCTGGCTCTTCGACTGCCCGTCGCAGGGGATGCCGAAATCGGCCATCATGAAATCGAGGAACTGGGGCACGTCCATACGCGAGTTGAAAATGAAGGCAGTAGCTACCTGCTGCAGGCGGAGCCATTCCATCAATTTATTGATCAGCGTGGTTTTGCCCGTGCCGACCTCGCCGGTGAGCAACACGAAGCCCTTGCGGCTCTGGATGCCATAGGTCAGGCAGGCCAACGCCTCTTCCGTATGCCGCGTGAGAAACAGGTAGCGCGGGTCCGGATTCACGTTGAACGGGTTGGCACGCAGTCCAAAAAACTCTTTGTACATAGGCTTACGCTAAACCTCTACGTGCTCGTGATCTTTTGGCGGGGCGGAATCACTTCTGCCCCAGAAACGGCGCCGCGCTGTGCCATTGCCATTGCCATTGGCAGCCGCGTCGCCGTAGCCATCCTCACCCAGCCACGGCACGGAAATCAGCGCCGGCAGATCCAGGACGCTGGAAGCATCTTTTTCGGTGCGGATCGACTTATCACTCACCTCCAGAATCATGGCGATGAGGGCGCCGAACGCCAGACCGACGCCAAATCCGCCGGCGGCAAGAAGCGGGCGGACAGGGAAACTGGGTTCCTTGGGCAGGGCGCCAAGGACCGCAATTTTCATCTGCTCGCCTTCCTGAGCGGTCTCCATGCCAAGTCCTAGTCCGGCGGAGCTTTTCTTGGCCAGCAAATCTTTGTAGAAGGCTTGGGCAGTATCGTTGTCGCGGGTGAGCACCTTGTATTGCTCCTCGATGCCCGGGCTCATGCTAGTGCGGGCCTGGTAGACGGTGATCGCGTTTTGCAGCCTCTTCTGATCAAGCGTGGCTTGTTCGATCACGGTTTGGTACTGGTGAACCTGCAGGCGAAGTTGGCGAATTTCAATCGGTTCAGAGCTGGCGCTGCTGTTGACGCTGGCGTCGCTCGCGGTGGGGTTCGCGGCTGCGACATTGATCTCTTTCAGCTTCTTTTCGACTTCGGCGATATCCGCCTTGGTCTTGCTTACGTCGGGATAATCGTCGGTATAGCGTGCCTGCAGTTGCATCAATTGCGCCTGCAGTTGGGTCAATTCTTGTTGCAGGGTCTGCGGATTGGTGCTGGAAAGCGAGCTCTTCCAGGCGGCAATTTGCTGCGCCAGCATGCTTTCGGCATAGGTCTTATCCTGCTGGGCGCGGCTCAGGGTCTGAGTCGTAGCGTCGAGTTGCGAGTTCAGCGACAGCAGCATGTGCATGTTGTTGTCGACGTCAGAGGGCAACTCACCCATGTGCTTTTGTTTGAAGTCGGCTAGATCTTTGTCATGCCGGTCGACGTCGGCCTTCGCGTCGTCGAGCTGGCGGCTGAGAAATTCAGTGGTGCTCGTGGCCACCTCGGAACGGGAGCGCAGGTTCTCGTCCACAATCAGCGAGGTCAAGGCGTTGCAGATTTCCTGGGCGCGGGCTGCGTTGCTGTCGACGTAAATGACATTGAAGCCAGGCACCGGTTCAGCAGTGGGTTTCCTAACCTTGGCGGCGGGAGAGTTTGCCACGGCCTCGGCCATTGAGGTGATGACCGGCTCGACCTTCATATTCTGCTGGACATCATTGACGACCTTCCCTACCTCGTCGGGCTTGACCGATTTGAGGCTGGCAATCACGGGACGCAGGCGGCTGGGGTTCAAGATCTCCTGGCTCAGGGTTTGAACCCTCTGGGCAAAATCGGAAGTGATGACCGGCGCGACGTAGGCGTCGGGCACCTTCTGACTCTCCACCAGAACCGTGGACGTCGAGCTATATCTCGGCGGCAGGGCATAGGAAGCCATGAAGCCTGACAGAGGGGCAATCAGGGCAGGGACCAAAATGACTTTCAGGCGCCGCCGTAGCATTGCCACATAATCGTCCATCGTCAGTTCACGATTTTCACTCATACGATTCACCAATCCGGCCGCTCGCGGCGGCCCAGAAATTATTCAATACGGGTCGGCCTCGGGTGCCATTGCAACCCAATACCACCGACTTGTCGCTGACCAATCCGGCCGGTCGAGCCACCCTGCGTAACCGGAACACTGAACTCACTCTCGCCGAAGCGATACACAGCAAAAAACTCGAAAAAACGTCCCAGATGTTTGTGGAGAACGGCACCCGCAGAACCATTGTTGTTGCTCGATATTGGTACGCCAAGACCCGGCGCAACCTGGAGCGGCGTGTCATGGGTATAGCCCAGATCGCCAAACAACTCCCAGGTGCGTCCCAGGGGACGCGAAAATCCGGCCCACACCCCCTGGACCTGGTTACCGGCGTAGAAACCTGATCCTGACGAGATAAACCTTTCGTAAGAGACAAACACCGACGCACGGGCAAATCTATAGCGCAGCACAGCTTTCACGCTCGGCGACCAATGCGAATAGTTGCCACCCTGTTCGAGGTCGACGTACTCCGGACCGCCTCCGACCAGGAGGCTCAACCGGCCAGTAATAGTGTGGCTGTAGCGCACATTGAGAACATGCACATAAATTTCGCCACCGGTAAATTGCGGAAATTGATAAAGCTGAAAAGCGTAGATTAAGCCGATCTGATCGTGGCGGTTGATGAGATGGCTGTACCCGCCCTCAACGGTGACCTCATCGCTGTCGATCAGGCATAGATTTCCCAGAATCGCACAACTCGCATTGTCGAAAAAATGAGCGTCGCTGAATCCGCCCGCCACGGTGATTGCGGAGCGCGGGGTGATGGCTTGAACCGCATCTATAATCGCCGTGTTCGCAAGCCGGGGGACGGTTCCGACCGATCCTAGATCACTGTTGGGGCTGTTCAAGCCGGGCACACTACCACCCGGCATACCGAAGCCGAAGCCGTTGTTGGCAAGACCGAACCCTGGGAGACCCCCAAAGCCGAAGGTGAACGAACCCTCGGGCAGATAACTGAAGGTGTCGCGCAGCGCCACTTGGCCGGTTCGCCAGCGCGTCACAGCCAACAGGCCGAGCGCTTGCAACTGATCCGCGTGATAAGGGTTGTCGTAGAACGCTCCGCCGCCAATGTACTCGAGAAAGAGGTCGCTCTTAGTCCAAAATTGCTGCAGATCGAGCGCCCCGATAACGTGGGTCACCGGTGCTAAAGTGGTGTTATTGCCGAGTGCGTTGTTCGCGTTCGAGTCCGCCGTTTCGCTCACTTGCAAGGCGGGCGAGATGAAGCTGCGAGTGGCCCGATGCAGATCGAGGCTGGGCTCGTCCAACCCAGTCACGGGCGGGTTCTCCGGGCTCAGGATCGGCGCGTTCTGGCCGAAGGCGGGCGCCGGAGCCGTATCTGTCGACGGCGTCGTGGTTGGCGACTGCGTCGCATCTGGCTGAGACTGTGAACTATTCTGCGCGACCGCGGCGATACTCATGCCGAAAGCCAGGAGCGCCAACCGGATTGTTCGTATTTTCCACATGCTCTTCATCCGTAGATCCCCCGCAGATCCCCTAGAGGGACGCCGATCCTCTTACGGGACGACAATCGTATCCCCCGGCTGCAATACGTAATTCTGTTCGACATTGCCTTTGACCAGCTTGCGATAGTTCACCGGCAGCTTCACTTGCTTGCCGTTCTCGTTACGCAGGACGTAAATACGCTTAGTGTTGGCAAACTGGTTCAATCCGGCGCTGGATAATGCTTGCATAACAGTCATGTTGGGTAACATCGACACGGCTCCGGTATGCAACACTTCGCCTACCAGATAAATCCGCTTGCTGTTGATCGCAGTCACCACCACGGTGACACGCGGATCGGCGACGTATTTTCTCAGCTTCTCCGTCACCGAGTCGGCCAACTGCTGGGGCGTCAGTCCTGAGGCCTGCACATCGTTGAGCAAGGGAAGAGAGATTTTGCCATCGGGACGCACCGGCAAAGTGGCCGTCAGGTCGGCTTCTTTCCACACCGCGATGTGGAGCACATCGTCGGGGCCGATGACATACTCCGGCCCGGCTGGGCTGCTGGAAGCGGCATTCGTTGTTGTCTTCTCCGGCGCGGTCTTGTCCGAAGCCGCCTTGTCGGGAGCGGGACTGGCCAGGGCGGAACTAGAGGCGGGCTGGGCTGGCACATCCTGGGCCCACGCCAGGCTGCTCACCAGGATGAGTGCCGCAACCGCCGCTTTCCATATTGATCTCATATCTTCTGTTCCTCTTACACCCAGGTTTCAAAATTTCAAAGTTTCAAGGTCGCAATCGCTTCGATTTCGCCTTACAACTTTGAAACCTTGAAACTCTGCAACCTTGAAACCTTGCTCCTTCTCACGCCCTGTATTCCTCACATCCAATTTGCTTCAGCTTGTAGAGAAGAGCTTTGTAACTGATCTGCAACTCCTGCGCGGCCCGTCGCCGGTTCCAGCGCGTGCGAGTCAAAACCTGAAGAATAATTTCCCTCTCGGCTTCGCGGGAGGCGGCGCGCGCCGCGTCTTTCAATGAAATCTTCTCCCCGTTACCACCGCGATCGACCCGCCGCAAAAGAGAGCGCAATCCTCCCATAGCGAGGGTCTCGTTGCCCAGCGCGACTATGGCTCGAGCAGCGTCTTTCAGTTCGCGAATGTTTCCCGGCCAATTGTATTCCAGGAAGAAGTTCTGGGTCTCGGAGCTGAGCATCGGCACGGGCCGGCAAAAATCTTGGGCAGCGGCAGAGAGAAACCAGTCACGCAGAACGGGGATATCTTCTTTCCGCTGTCGTAAAGGAGGCATCCGCAGGCAGACTCCGCTGATTCCATAATAAAGATCTTCGCGGAACTTGCCGGCCTTGACCTCGGGCTCCAGTTCGCGTGAGGTTCCGCAGATGAAGCGAGGCACACGGCATTGCGCGTCATCATCGCCATTCAAAGCGATCTGGCGAATCAGTTCCTTCTGCGCCGCCGCCGTGAGGTCTCCCACGTCCTGGAGATAGACGCTTCCACCTTGACCGTCGCCAGCCGCCAGAACTTGTTCGTTGGCTTCACCACTCTGATAGACCTGAAACGGCTCCCCAGAGCGCCGGGAAAGAGTATGAATGCGCGCCGCCGCCGCCGCCTTGCCGGAACCGTGCTCCGCTACCACCAGCACGGGAACGTCATTCTGCGACAATTCGCGGATCACAGCTTCGACCGTGCGCATGCCCGCGCTCACGCTCTCCAGCCACATCCGACCGCTGCCATTCTTTGGCAGTGATGTTCCAGCGGTTGCCGGGATTTCGGTGTTGTCCAGGTCCATTTTATTTCTATTCCGCTTCACTGTTTCGCGGCCAAGACAAGCGGGGGGAAACGTCTTGGACAAAAGGGTTATATACCACAGAGCACACTCGCTGCCAATCCGGTCAAGAATGTCGCGAGCGTTTGGAGCTCTATATACCCTATGTTTCAACGACTTGCGATTGATAACCTCGATGAAGACATGGACACAATGTTGCATACAAGGTACCACATTGCGGACAAATGGGAAAATAATTGCCCACCTCTTTGGTAATGAGTAGGGCATTACTTTCCACTTTCACTTCAGAATTTAGGTCCCTCCTCTCTCCAAAAAACTCGGGAAATTGGCGTCTGATCATTTAGCGTCCAATCAAGGTACGAAAGCTGGGAAACGGATCCGAAGTACTGGCCCGAGGTGCTGACCAAGTGCTGGTTTCACTTGGCGCGAAGGCTAACTTTCGCATATTCTCAATGGTAAGCGCGCGCCATATGAGTGACTCAGCAGAGGTAGCTCCGATCCTCCCGCGGGAGGATCGCTTGTTTTCCAGCTTGCCCCGTTGGCAGGGTGTGGCGCTGCTGTTGCTGATTGCCTGGCTTTACGCCTCGATTCTCACCCGCCTTTTCCTGCAGTGGGTCGGACCGAACCGCGATCCGAACTTTGAGCACGGCATATTCGTTCCCATCTTTGCTTTGTTTGTTCTTTGGCAGGACCGCAAGCGCTGGCAAGCCATTGCATCCGCCCCGTCTTGGACTGGTCTTCCGCTGGTGCTACTGAGTCTGGTCATGCTGGCTCTTGGAGTCTTGGGCGCTGAACTGTTTTTCTCGAGGATCTCGCTACTGGTTCTGCTGGCGGGTCTGATCATTCTGTTTGAGGGATGGACGTTCTTTCGCGCCGTCCTATTCCCTTGGGCTTTTCTAATTCTCATGATCCCGATCCCGTCCCTGATCATCAACCAGGTCACCTTTCCGCTTCAACTGCTGGCCTCGAAGCTGGCCTCGGTACTGCTCGAACTCGTCGGAGTCCCCGTGTTGCGCGAGGGGAATATGATCACGCTTGCGGCCATGCAACTGGACGTCGCGGAAGCCTGCAGTGGAATCCGGTCGCTTCTAACCCTGGTCACGCTGGCCATCATCTACGGCTACCTGATGGAGAGTCGGATCTGGGTGCGGGTTGTTCTGGCGGTCGCGGCGGTGCCGATCGCAGTAGCGGCCAACAGTTTTCGCATTTTTGGCACCGGGTTGCTGGTGCAGTACTGGGATCCTGATAAAGCAGAAGGGTTTTTCCACACCTTCGAGGGATGGCTGATCTTCGTCGTAGCATTGATCATGCTGCTCGCTGTGCATCGCCTGATCTCGATTATCTGGAAAGGCAGTGCAAAGGGGAAGCCCGCGTGAAGGTCGATTCGCTTCGCTTCGGAATTGTAGCGACGCTCATGCTGGGAACGGCCCTCGTTCTCCAGGCCCATTCGCGCGGCGAGTTCTTTCCACCACGGACGTCTCTGAGCTCCCTGCCCAATCAGATTGATGGTTGGACGGGAACCGACTTCCCTCTCAGCCAGGAGGAACGCGACATCCTCGGGCCCGGCGATTTCCTGGTGCGCGATTACGAAAACGCCAGCCAGCCCCAACCTTGGGTCAATCTCTACATGGCATATTTTCCGACGCAGCGGACGGGCGATACGATCCATTCCCCCAACCACTGCCTGCCGGGCGCGGGATGGATTCCGACTTCACGGGAGGTGGTGCGGATTGCGGGTCCCGACGGCTCCTCTTTCCCCGCCAACCGATACGTGATTTCAAAATCGTCGGACCGGCAACTGGTGTTGTACTGGTTTCAGGCGCACGGCCGCGAGGTGGCCAGCGAGTATTGGGCCAAGTACTATCTGATATCCGATTCGGTTCGCATGAATCGCAGCGACGGAGCCCTGGTACGCCTGATGACCCCGATCCTCGATGGCGAGTCTCCCGATGCCGCCCAGGCGCGCATGATGAAGCTGGGGTCACAGTTCCTTCCCCTGCTCGACAATTACATTCCGCGCTAGTTAGGGGTGGATGCGAATCTCCTCTGATTTGCGTTTTCGCATCTCCGCGAACGCCTGCGGCAGGAAGCGAACCACGTCCGTTGCCACAAGCGAATTCTCGCCCAGCGATGCGCTGGCCAAGTCCCCGGCCAATCCATGAAGATAGACGGCGAGAGCGGTGGCTTCGAGCGCGTGCTGCGGATGTTGCGCGTCCGGCAGATGTTGCGCGATCAGGCCGGCGACCATTCCCGTCAGAACATCTCCTGTGCCTCCAGTGGCCATCCCCGGATTGCCGGTCGGATTCACCCAGACTGTGCCATCGGGCGCTGCGATCAGCGTGCGATGCCCCTTGAGTACGACGATCAACTCATGTTCGCGGGCAAAATCTCGCGCGACCTCCAGGCGGTTCGCCTGAATTTCCGGAATGCTCAAGCCGGTCAATCGCGACATCTCTCCCGGATGCGGAGTGATGACTACGGTTCGCCCGTGACCGTTCAGCTTGTCGGCCGTTCCTTCGAAGGCGTTCAGCGCGTCTGCATCCACCACTATATTGACAACTGATTTGACAACTGATCTGACAACTGACGACTGGTCGCCGCGGGTTACGATTGCGCGCACAAATTCGGCGGTCTCGGAATTACGTGAAATACCCGGTCCAATGGCGAGCGTCTTGCCTTCGAGCAATGCATCGAGCCCCGATCGGAGGGCTCGCAATGAGATCGTGCCACCTTTAGTTTCCGCCAGCGGTTCGGTCATCAGTTCGGGATGAAAACCCGCTACCGTTGCGAGCGTGGATTTTGGCGTGGCGACCGTCGAAAGCCCCGCGCCCGATCGCAGCGCGGCAAATCCAGCCATCGCCGCCGCGCCCGCTTTGCCGAGCGATCCCCCAATCACCAGCACGTGTCCGTAGCTGCCCTTGTTCGCCTCACGCGCTCGGGGCGCAAGCAGTGGAGCGAAATCGAGAGCAGTACTGAGATGAAGTCCTAGTTGCGAGACGATGGCTTCCGGAGGTGAACCAATCGGCGCAATCACCGTGGGCCCGTTGGTTAACGCCGCGAAAACGTGCGCCGGACGCGGCGCAGTGAAGGTGACGACGGCATCCGCACGGACTTCGTCATGCACTTCGTTGCCGACACCGGTAGCGGAGCCAGTCGCGCTTGCCGGACGCATGGCGTCGGCATCGGCGCCCGAGGGAATGTCGACGGCAACAATCGGAGCCGAAGCCCGATTCATCTTGCCGATCGCCGCTGCATAGAGCGGGCTGACCGGCGGACGAAAACCGGTACCGAGAATTGCGTCCACAATCACATCCGCAGCGAAGATCTCCGCCGCATCGGACGAATGGAGCGCACTCGCCTCGCGCACGACTAGCGGCGCAATCTTAAGCGGCTGCAGTTTCCGCAGCATATGCTGATACATGATGGCTGCGTCTCCGCGAAGCTCTTCGGGATCCGACAACAGCAGAACGCGCACTGCGCGGCCCGCTTCAACCAGCTTGCGGGCCACGACGAATCCATCGCCACCATTGTTGCCCCTGCCGCAGCAAACGCCGACGCGTTCCGCTTGCGGGTAGTCGGAGAGCACGAAGCGGGCGACGGCCGCGCCGGCATTCTCCATCAAGGTGATGGAAGGCACCCCGAAGCGCTCCGAGGTGGCGCGATCAATCTGGCGCATTTCTGCCGCGCTCACGATCTTCATAGATTATGTCTCGCGCGCCGCTCCTGATTTCTTGTCGAAAATCCGAGTATAGACCCGTGCGGCGTTCCGACGAAGCGACGTCCGCTCATGACCTCGGCTTGTGGCGCGCCTTCCCCTATTGTTACGATGCATCACCATGCCAACTCTGATTCCACATCCCACCCGCATCGAATCCGCCGGAAACAAGCCGAAGATCATTGAAGAATACGTGGGCCGAGTCACTACATCGACCGCCGGCGTTAGCGTTGCCCGCATGCGCAGCCCGGAAGGCTGGGAGGAACCAGGCCAGACTCCGGAATTTGACGAATACACCGTGGTTTTGCGGGGCATGCTGCGGGTGCAACATAGATCCGGAGAACTCGACGTGGCGGCCGGGCAGGCCGTCATCGCGCACCGCGGCGAATGGGTCCGCTACTCGACTCCATGCCCGGGCGGGGCCGAGTACATTGCTGTTTGCCTGCCCGCGTTTTCGCCTGAGACGGTGCATCGCGACCGCTAGGGCGCAGTGGTTCAAGATCGTGGACATCTTGGTCTTCACACAAGATGGTCTTCACACAACCGGTCGTAAACTTCGCCTGTACGGCGTACCTTTCTGCTGAAGCCCAAACCCGACCCACCGCATCCAACTTGGAAATGGAGGCTAATATGTACGTCGTTCTTGGAGCAAGCGGCAACACTGGACACGTAGTGGCGAAGAATCTTCTTGCCCGCGGGCAGAAAGTTCGTGTCGTCGGCAGAAATGCGGCTCATTTGCAACCTCTCTCAGCGGAAGGCGCAGAGATATTCATCGGCGATGTCACCGACGCATCAGCCCTGACCAAAGCTTTCCACAAAGCCGATGCAGCTTACGTCATGATTCCACCCAACCCTACCAGCGACGACTTCCGCGCTTATCAGGACCGCGTCAGCGACGCGATCGCCGCGGCAGTTCAAAACGCGGGCGTCAAACATGTTGTTTCGCTCAGCAGTTTCGGAGCCGATAAACCCAGCGGAACCGGCCCCGTGGTCGGCGTCCACGAACTCGAACAGAAGCTCAACCAGATCGACGGCGCGAACGTGCTCCACCTGCGCGCCGGCTCGTTCATGGAAAATACGCTGCCACAAGTGGGAACCATTCGCATGGCTGGCAGTATGATCGGACCGGTCAGCCCGAATCTGAAGCTCCCCATGATCGCCACCCACGACATAGGAGCAGCAGCCGCCGACGCCCTTTTGCGGCTGGCGTTCCATGGCAAGCAGACGCAAGAACTGCAAGGACAGCGCGATCTCGACTACACCGAAGCCGCCGCCATTGTCGGCAAGGCCATCGGCAAACCTGACTTACGATACATTCAGGCACCCGACGGTCAGATTCGAGCCGCGATGGTTCAGATGGGAATGTCCGACAACATGGCCGGCCTGATCCTGGAGATGGCAGGCGCCCTGAACGCCGGGCACATGCGCGCACTGGAACCTCGTTCCGCCGTCAACACAACGCCAACGAAGTTCGAAACCTTCGTCGTCGAGGCCTTCATCCCGGCCTATCAACAACAAGCGGCAGCATAAGCGCCAAGGTCAGAAACAACACAGAAGGAAAGGCCGCGCTGATTTCGCAACGCGGCCTTTTTGAGCGCGGCTGCCGCAAGCGAAGAGGCTATTGCAGCTTCGCATACTCCGCCTTGGCTTGCTTCAGGATGGGAACATCCGGGTCGGCCTCTTTCCAGAGCGCGAGGAAATCTTTGTAGGCGGCGAGCGCCCGGGCGCGGGCGGCATCGGCTCCCTCTGAGTTTCTCGCCTGCAAGGCATTCGCGCGAGCCACTCCCAGATGCGCTAACGCTCCCGTCCAGCAGTTCCAGACGAGGCCGCTGTGGTCGAGAATTTTCTGAAACTCGGTGGCGGCAGCGCTGCCTTGTCCGGCTGTCAAATATGCTTCTCCGCGTACATACACGTGATAGAGGCAGGAGCCATTGTTGGCGAACGGCAGGGAGCCGAGCTCAATGGTTGAAGCAGCCTGCAGAGCGGCGAGGGCGGGAGCCGGGCTTTTTCTGTCCAGCGCCAGTTGCGCCTGAATCGCAGGCAGCCAAAGCGACTGCATCTGCGTGTCCAAAGGGAAGCGTTTCTTTAAGCTTTCGACCAAGGATTCAGCTCTTCCAATATCACCTGCCATGGCGAACGCAAATGCGGCTTCGCTTTCGGCGCCTTGACTGGAGGGAGCGAGTTTCAAAGCCTCTACCGCTAACTTCCGGGCTTCCGCCGGGTTTCCGAATGCCGCTTCCCGCTGCGCGGCAATCGCCTGCGATATTGCCCCATTTTCCTTGGCATCCGCTCTGACGGCAGAGTCAACCGCCAGTTTGGTCAGTTCGCGCGCCTTACGGAGATGACCAGCGTAGGCCTCGGTGTCGGACGCAAACGCAAGTCCGATGTTGTCATATCCGGGCTTACTTGCAAACCATTGTTGCTGCTCCGCCATCGCAGCAGAGTCCATCGCAAGAAAGGCAAGACCATAGAGGGCATAGTGAAGGACCGGTTCATCCAATTTGCGAGCCTGCGCCTCGTGAATGATCTGCCGCGTCTCGTCAAAGTGTTGCAAGGCAATCGCGTCGTTCGCGAGATTGCTGTAACTACCTGCGTTATCCGGCTTCAGGCGCAGCGCGCGCGACTGATACTCCGCGGCTTTTTCATACTGACCCTGCGCCGCGTAAACCAAGCTCAAATTGCCGTAGGCCGCGCTTCCTCGCGGGTAGCTTTCAATCTCTTCCTGATATGTCTGGGCCGCTTTATCCAGTTCCCCGGTCACATTCGAATAGTAGTCGGCGGCGATGGTCAGCCTTTCTCGTTCGCTGGTATGCTCCCGCAACTGAAATGCCCTGGTGTAATATTCGCTGGCTCGCCCTAACTGGGAGAGGCCGTTGTAGTCGTTGCCCACGGAATCGTAGCCCATGGCAAAATTCGGATCGAGTTGGATGGCGCGTTGATCGTAAGGCAGGGCTGCGAGGACTCCTTTTTCCTCCAATGCCTTTCTGCCCAGGGTGAACGCTCGCAGAGCTTCGAGCGAAGACGTGGTTGCCTGGTCGAGCGGTACATCAAACTTCTGCACCGTCGCCAGCGATTCGCCCAGTTCGCCGCGCAACTTCGATGCCGCTTTGCCCAGCACGTCCAGCACCTTTTCTTTGGACGCCGCTGTCGCCTGCTCCTCGGCCAGCGTGTCTCCGTTCTGGCAATTCACCGCCTTCAACCCCAGCACATATTCGCTACCCAGACTGCCAATCGATCCGGCGATATAAGCTTTGCTGCTCGCCCGCTGGCAAAGCTCGCGGGCCACTTCGGGTGTGAGTTTCGTGCTGGCCGGGCGGGTCATCCGTTGCAAGGTACTCGCAACTTTGCTGTCGGAGAGCACGTTCAGAAAAGGTGATTGTCGCAGGGAGACACTGAGCCCCGTCTTCAACGTGTCGTCAAACACCCCATCGCCGGTGCTGTTGGCAAAATCTGCGAGAACCATAGTGTCCTCCTCGGTCAGGCTTTTGGCCTGCTGCCGAGATCGTCTATTCGTTTCCCAGGTACCTACGGCAGCCACTAAGGCAAGCACAGTAACAACCGCTGCGACCGACTCTTTATGTCGGCGCAGAACTTTGCCAGCACGGTACGTCGCAGTGGATCTACGGGCGGTGACTGGCAACCCTGCCAGATGGCGCTCGATGTCCTGAGAAAACTCCTGCACCGACGCGTAACGGCGTACCGGTTCCTTGCGCAGCGCCTTCATTATTATTGTGTCGAGATCGCCGCGCAGCCGCCGCTGCAATTCAGCCGGCTGCAAGCCGCGCTGCTTGCTCACCGACTCCGGAGTAATTGCGGTTCGCGTATCGCCATCGTGCGACAGCTTTTCTTCTGTCCTGTTAATGACAGCGCTCGGTTTTTCGGGCTCGGTTTCCGAAACCAACCGCTCCATTTCCAAGAGAGACCGGCCAGCAGAACGATACGGCCGATGGCCGGTTAGCAATTCAAAGAGCAATACGCCCAGGGAATAGACATCGGTTGCGGTCGAAACCGCTTGACCGCGAATCTGCTCTGGGCTCGCGTATTCCGGGGTCATCGGACGCCAGTCCGTGCGAGTGACCAGTGCCGTTTGGACGCATTCCGGATTCAGCAGTTTGGCGATGCCAAAGTCCAGCAGTCTGGGCACACCGCCTTTCGCGATCAGGATATTGCCAGGCTTGAGATCGCGATGAATCACCAGCTTTTCATGCGCATACTGCACGGCGGAACAGACCTCGCGAAAAAGCCGCAGACGGTCGTCGATGGAGAGCTGGTGAAGATCGCAATACTGGTCGATGGGCAGGCCTTCCACAAATTCCATCACCAGATACGGCGAGCCATCTTCGCTGCTGCCACCGTCGAGGAGTTTCACGATGTTCGAATGGTCCAGTGCCGCGAGTGTCTGTCGCTCATTGCGGAACCGTTGCAGGATTTGTTCGGTGTCGATTCCGGGCTTGACCATCTTGATCGCAACTTGCTTGCGATAGCTCTGGTCGTCGCGCTCGCCCAGATAAACCACCGCCATGCCGCCATGCCCAATCTCGCGGAGGATGCGGTACGCCCCTACCCGTCTTCCCCCTATCGCATGCGACTGCACGGACGCGAGATCAGCGGCGGGACAATCCTCCAGAAAGGCGGAGGCGCCATCGAAGCTCGACAGCAGCGATTCGATTTCGCTGCGCAGCGAATCATCGCCAGCGCAGGCCTGCCGCAGGAAATCACCTCTCTCCTCGGGGTCTCGTTCCAGGGCCAATGCGAACAATTCTTTTACCTGGTCCCATTTTTCAGGCATCTTTCTTGTCGCCTCGGCGCAGCTCGCGCGCCAGCCATGCCTTGCACAGGTTCCAATTGCGCTTCACCGTCGTGCGCGAAACCCCCAGGACTCCGGCAGCCTCCTCCAGACTTAAGCCGCCGAAAAAACGCAACTCCACAAGTTGGGCTTGCTGCGGATCGAATTCGGCCAGCCGGGTTAGAGCTTCATCCAATGCAATGACGTCGGCCGCCTTGCCCTTGGCAACGACTTCCGCTTCTTCAAGAAAAACTTTCTCGAAGTCGCTGCCGCGCTTCTTGGCATCATGGCCACGGCTGTAGTCGACGAGGATGCGGCGCATCAGTTGGGCAGCGACGCCCATGAATTGTTCCCGGTTTTTCCAATGAACCTCTTTCTGATCGGCTAATCGAAGATAGGCCTCATGCACCAGGGCGGTGGTTTGTAGGGTGTGATCACTGCGCTCCCGCCGCAAATAACTGGACGCCAAACCATGCAGCTCCGAGTAGAGCAGCACCACCAACTCGGCTACTGCCTTGTCATTGCCGACATTGAGTTCACCCAGGAGGGTGGCTACATCGATTGGCGCATCCATAAGAGTCTCGAAGGCGATCCGCGGAACCAGTGGGATATAAATCGAGGCCGCACGTCGCGATCACATGAAGTCAGGAAACATGGGAAAGATATAGATATAAAGGAGGGGGAATCCGACTTGAGCTCGCGAACATTCCCAACTCACCCCAAAGATCGCGCTCTCCAAGTGCGAGAGTATATCTCAAGTCGAATGTGAAACCAACGGGGTTTACTCCTTTGTTTTCGTGAACTTCGAGCCTGGTAGCCCCAAAAAACAGAGCCGCCGCCGGCCGTTGCCAAAGAAATGTGGACCTTTTTCCGCCGCGTCTTCGCGTTACCAGATAGAGGCCGAGTTTGGATTGTGGGGACCGAAGGGAGCAAATGAGGTTCTTAAAGCCCTTATAACCCGCGTGAAAAACAGCCCACTTCAACTACGAAAAAGGAGAATTATATGAAACGGACTCTCGCGATCGTGGCTCTACTTCTGTGCTCTACTCTTGGTTTGCTGGCAGAGGACGGTGTCGTAAGCTCCAGCAACAACCCCATGCAAGTCGCTCTCCTGCACTGGTATCAGGCCAACCAGACGCAGATCGCATTCCAGGCTGGAGGCTACCCCATTGCGGCGGCTTTTGATGGACAAAACATCTGGGTTGCCAATGCCGGCAGCAACAGCAACAACATCATGAAATTCCGCTCCAGCGATGGCTTGCTTCTCGGCACTTATCCCGCTGGCTCAGTGCCCTCCGGCATAGCCTTTGACGGGTCCAACATCTGGGTGACGAACCAGGGCGGCATGTCGGTATACAAATTTCAGGCAAGTACGGGCACCCTCCTCAATACCATTGAAGTGGGATACCCCACTTACGGCATAGCCTTTGACGGCACCAACATCTGGGTGTCGGGCTCCACCTTGGGGTTCGTGGCCGGAATAGCGCCGAAGACTAACACGGTGTTCTGCAACACCGCCGTCGGATCCGACCCCATTGGCATTGCGTTTGATGGGACCGACATTTGGGTAGCGAACGCGGGTAGCAACAACGTCACGAAACTAAACCAGTCGGGTACGGTCCTCGGCACCTACGCCGTCGGAAGCACCCCTGAATATCTGGCCTTCGATGGGAAGGATATGTGGGTGACAAATACCGGCAGCAATAACGTGACGAAGTTGAGCCTGACCGGGGCGGTTCTGGGCACCTATGCCACGCAGACCGCACCCCAAGGCATCGCCTTCGACGGTGCCAACATGTGGGTGGCGAATCACACTTCGGACACCGTGACCAAGTTGCAGGTTAGTAACGGCGCGAATCTCGGCACGTTTAACGTGGGAATTAACCCCTGGGGCGTGGTTTTTGACGGGGCCAACATCTGGGTGGTGGAGCAGTATTACGGCTACGCGAACGGATTTCTCCAGAGACTGTAGTTCTTACCGTCAGTCTTGCGAAAAGGCGCCAGAAGCTAATTCTGGCGCCTTTTTCGTTTCCCTGTCATCTACGTGGAATGTCTAACCGAGATCATTAGAGAAACGCGTGCCTTTCGGGTCGCTTCATCTTACGAACGCGGCACCGGCCCGTCAACGAATCACGGGGGCAGTGTATGGGCTCGGCACCAAAGTGCATTCCCCGCAGAAATTAATGTTGTGACGGGAAGCCAACCTCGGTACAGTAGTTGAATGTTTGCGACTCATCCCAACCTCAGCGACGACGTGAATGGAAACATCGTCCAGTCCGAAATCGAGGGAGGCGTATTCCTGGAAGGCTTGCCGCCTGACACCGTGCTGCAGATTCGAACCCAGCATCATTTCTACACGGCACTATTTCTCGGCGAGGGTGCGGCGCTAATCTCAGGGCATCCGGAGTATTGTCCGGAACCAGTGCAGGTGACTATCGCAGGCTCGACCTGG
Source organism: Terriglobales bacterium (assembly GCA_049512435.1). Lineage (GTDB taxonomy): Bacteria > Acidobacteriota > Terriglobia > Terriglobales > Acidobacteriaceae > Acidiflorens. Next base: position 26,148 of record JBEKXC010000022.1, read on the forward strand.
GGCGGTTCCATGCTGAAGATGCGCTTCATCGGTCGCGGTATGCACCTCGAGTTTCATCACCCGGCATACAGCACACCGATTATCACGTCTGCGATCCAGGAGATCCGCGAGCGCATTGCGTCCGCCCGGGATCGCCGCGCTGGGGTAGCGCAAAGCCGCGGCCCTGGCGTCCCATCCACCTGAAGCTACCCGCTGTGCGTTGTTGCTCCGCAGCCGCGACCTGCCGAATCAGCGATAGCCAAGCTTGCAATATCCAGCCGGGACTGTGCGATTTACAATCGTGATGGATTTTGGAGGAGTCTCGCTCTCGTCAGGCGCGCCATGAAACTTTCCGTCGTAATGCCGGTTTATAACGAACGCGCCACCCTCCGCGAAGTAGTCCTTAAGGTTCTCGCCGTTCCCATGGAGATCGAGTTGATCTGCGTCGACGACGGCTCGCGCGATGGCTCGCGAGAAATTCTGGCTGGCCTGCAATCCGAGTATCCGCCAATCCGCGTGGTGCTTCAGCCGCATAACATAGGCAAAGGAGCAGCCCTCCGCCGCGGCATTCAAGAAGCCACGGGCGATTATGTCATTATTCAGGACGCCGATCTCGAATACGATCCCGCCGAGTATCCGTTGATGATCGCGCCTCTGATCCAGGGCAAGGCTGACGTAGTTTTTGGCTCGCGCTTTCTCGGCGGCGCGCCCCATCGCGTCTTGTACTTCTGGCATTCGGTCGGCAACCGGGCTCTCACCCTGCTCTCCAACTGCCTCACCAACATCAATCTTTCCGACATGGAAACCTGCTACAAGGTCTTCCGGCGCGAAGTGATTCAGTCCATCGCGATTGAGGAGAATCGTTTTGGATTCGAGCCCGAGATCACGGTGAAAGTGGCGCGCCGCAACTTACGCATTTATGAGGTGGGAATCAGTTACTGGGGCCGTACTTACGAAGAAGGTAAAAAGATCGGATGGAAAGATGGCGTCCGTGCCTTGTATTGCCTGTTTAAGTACTCCTTCAAAGAACCCAGAAAAACGACGAAGCCGGTTGCGCCCGAGGTCCCGGCTCCATTGAGACATTGAATCATGAGGCATTCTGGCATTGGTGAATGATGCAATGACCCCAATGTCTCAACTCTTCAGTCTTATTTGCTTTTTTCTTTGAGCCGGCCTTGGTAAGGATTCGGACCTTGGCTGATCATTCCTCTACCTCTGCCCGTAGTCTTGCCATTGAAGTTGATCGGCGGAGTGCGGCTTTCCTTTGTTTTTACCGGCTTCAGCGCGGGTGCCGGTTTCTTTGCTGCAGACGACGGGGATGCCCTCTCCGCAGATTGCAGAGCCTTGGCATTTGCAGACGCGGCCGATGACGCAGCAGTCCCTGTGGTGGCGATCGGCGCGCTTTTCTTTGTCCTTTCCGTTCCCTGTGAAGGCTTAACCTTAAACATGCCCTGTTGAGCCAAGCCGCTCACGCTAATTCCCAGCAGTACGACACCAACCGACAGCGAAAATCTCATTTTCTTGATCCTTCTTTTGATCCTTTGCTCCGGTAATCTCATGCTCCCGAACCTAAGGGGAGCCACCTATATTAGATGCACGCGCCCTGCCATCCAACGCTCACATCTCTACTATGTTAAACCCCCAGCCGCTAAAAAGCACTCGCAAGAACAGAAACAAACGGAAAGAGTTAGAGACGACAATGAATTGGCCCGCAACCCCGCGATGAGGACGAGAATCAAGAAGTGTGCAACATATTGCACATTGCACGCGTTCTTTACGGAGCGTCGAGCGTCGTTCCCGGCCCGCCGAGTCGTTGGAGTCATTGACTCAATACTTCAATGATTCAATGATTTAGTGACCCCGGCGCGCTTCTTCGCAGGCCTGTTCCGGGTCGCGTCCAGTGACTTGCTTGTACCAGGCGGGGTGGAAAGTCCAAGCCCAGGCTTCGCTGACCGCGCCGCGAATCATCGCCTGGAAGGTGCCGGGCTCGCCGATCGTGCTCAGATAAATGTGGATGAAGATTCCGCCCAGCATAATGACAGCGGAGATATCATGTAGCACGTAGCTAATAGCAACGGCCATTCTTCCGAAGGTGCTTGCCCCCGCCCACAAGATGATGCCGGTGATCACGAATACGATGCTGCCGACGACAATCTCCCAGAACTGAAGTTTTTGTCCGGCGTTGAAGAAGCCGGTGTCGGGAGGATCCATTTTCTCTTCGCCGCTGACGATCTTGTGGATCTTACCCATCCAGCGCGAGTCGGCTGCGGTCCAAAGCATGGGCGGGAGCCAGTTCACGACTTGCAATGCGAAAAAAAAGACGAAAGCGACACCGAAATAGGGGTGCATGATGCGGCTGAGTTGTCCCCCGCCAAAGATGGGAGTAAACCAGCGGAACAACCACGGGAGATAAATGCCGAAACCGCTGAACAGCGCGAGAAAGAAAAAGAGCGCGACCGCCCAGTGCAGCACGCGCGTGTACACGGGATGGCGCAGCAATTCTCCGCGATAGACGGTGGTCCTGCCCGCCGCTTCGAACCTCTCGCGGGCCTTGTCGTCGAAACGTTCCAACGCGCTAGACGTTGACACTGCTGCCCTCCTTCTTCGGCGGTTCGGGCTGTTCGACGCGCGGGCCGGCCGTTACGTAATGCAGAAGCACGCCGACAAAACCGAACAGGGCAAACGTTCCCAGCACCGGCTTGAACAGCCACTTCCAAACCGTATAGCTCCAGGGAATCTGCGGATTTTTCGGCAGGCCGCCGTAGCGCTCGGGATCGGTAGCATCGTGGAGGACATAGATTACGTGCGTTCCGCCAACCGATTGCGGATCGTAGACGCCGGCGTTCTTCCATCCGAAATTCTCACGCAGTTGCTTGGAGCGCTCCTCGGCGATGAATTTCATATCGTCTTTGGAGCCAAACTTCAGGCAGCCGGTCGGACACGCCTTGATGCACGCCGGTTCCAGTCCCTCGCCGACGCGGTCGGAGCAGAGTGTGCACTTGTACACGCGCTTGGTCGCGGGATTGAAGCGCGGAATATTGAAGGGACAGCCGGAAACGCAAAACTCGCAGCCGATGCAGTTTTCCTGGTTAAAGTCGACGATGCCATTGGCATACTTCACGATCGCGCCCTCGGCCGGACACGCGGCCAGGCAGCCGGGGTCAGCGCAATGCATGCATTGATCCTTGCGCATCAGCCACTGAATGGTGCCGTCGGGATTCTGGTGCTCATTGAACTTAATGAGGTTCCAGAAATTCCAGCGCGTCTCTGGCATCGTCTGATAGGTGTTGTCGAAGGTGGTCAGACTAAACGGCATGTCATTCCACTCGACGCACGCCACCTCACACGCTTTGCAGCCGATGCAAGTGGTGGTATCGACCAGCTTGCAGACTTCGAGGTCGCGCTGCATGCCAAGACCGGGCGAGGGAGTGGAATGCCCCGAGATCATTTCGGCTTGTAATGCCTTGCGGTCTGCCATGTTAGAACCTAGTTCTCAGTTCTCAGTTCTCAGTTTTCGGAGCTGTTCTCACTGAGAACTGAGAACCGGGAACTGAGAACTGTTGTCACACTTTCTCAATCTTCACTAAAAACCCTTTAAACTCCGGCGTAAACGCGTTCGGATCAATCACCGTCGGCGTCAGCTGATTGGCCAGCGTCTTCGCCGTCTTGCCCTCATCTTCCGCAATGCCGCGAAATCCCCAGTGAATCGGGATTCCGATCTGAAACGTCTCTTTGCCATCGATCTTCATGGGCCGAATGCGGCGCGTGACCATGGCTTTGGCAATGTAGTAAGCCCGCGCGCTGGTAACCTTCACTTTTTCGCCCCCGTGGATGCCCATACGGTCAGCCAGTTCGGCCGGAACTTCAATAAAAGGCTCTGGCACCAGTTCCACGTTCATCGGATTATTCTTGGTCCAGTAGTGATAGTGCTCGGTCAGACGGTAAGTGGTGCAGATGACGTTGTATTCGCCACCGGTTGTCGCATATTTATCCATGTCGGTCTTATATTTCTTCACGACTGGATTGTTGGACTGGTTCGGATGCAAAAGGTTCGCAAGCGGGCTTTCGATCGGCTCATAAAATTCAGGGAAGGGTCCGTCCTGCATCCCGCCCAGCGGCACAAACAAACGTCCGACGCCATCGGGATTCATGATGAATGGGCCCATGTGATCTTTGGGCGCGGAATCCACTTTGAAATCCGGAACGTCGACGCCCACCCAGCTCTGCTTGGCTTCGTCCCACCACACCTGGCGCCGCGAAGGATCCCAGGGCTTGCCGTCGATATCGCAAGAAGCGCGGTTGTAGAGCACTCGCCGATTCGCCGGCCATGACCATCCCCAGTTGGGATAAATGCCGAGGCCGGAGGGATCATCGGTTCCGCGGCGTTGCGTCATGGCGCCCGCTTCGGTCCATGATCCGCAATAGAGCCAGTTGCCAGAGAGCGTTGTGCCGTCGTCTTTGAGCCAGGCAAAGCCCGGGAGTTGCTGTCCAGCTTTGATGGTGATGTTCGTCTTCGGGTCGGTGATGTCGGCGGTCGCTTTGCCGTTGATTTCTTTCGCAACTTCCGCCAGCGAAGGGTTGTACGGATTCGTATATGCGAACGTCGCGTTCAGAACGGGATCGGGGAACTTGCCGCCTTCTTTTTTATAAAGCTCGCGAACTTTCAAAAAGATAGTCGCGAGGATTTCCTGGTCGAGCCGCGCCTGTCCGGGCGTCGGCACAGCTACGTTCTTCCATTGCAGCCAGCGCGCGGAGTTCACGAAGGTGCCGTCTTTTTCCGCGAAGCCCGCGCCCGGTAAGCGGTAGACGGTTGTGTTGATCTTTTTCTGATCGTCCGCGGTAATGCCCGGAGCGCGCCAGAATTCACTGGTCTCGTCGGGATAAATCTCGCAAACCACCAGCCAGTCGGCCTTTTTCAGCGCGTCGATATTCTTGTTCGAATCGGGACCGATCATGACGCCGTTCATACCAAAAGCGAAGAGGCCTTTGACCTTGCCTTCGTACATGTCGTTCCAGATATTCACCCAGGAATAGTTGCGGTCAATCTTCGGCAGATAGTTGAAGGCAAAGTCGTTTTCTTTGGTGGCCGCTGGCCCGTAAAACGCTTTCAGTAGAGAGACGGTGAATTTTGAAGTGTTCGACCAGTAATTAAACGACTCCCACGGATCGGGCTTGGACTGGGTTGGCGTGGTGCGCTTCACAAACGCGGCCGAGTCAACATCGGTTGGATTCGGCATTTTCAAGTAGCCGGGGAGGATGTCGAAGATTCCGGCCATGTCGGTGGCGCCCTGAATGTTGGAGTGGCCGCGGAGCGCATTGACTCCACCGCCGGCGCGTCCGACGTTGCCCAGCAGCAGTTGCAGGACAGCGGCGGTGCGGATGATCTGCGTGCCAAAGCTGTGCTGCGTCCATCCCACCGCGTAAATAATGGTGGCGACCTTTTTCATGTCGCCATCTTTGCGGACCGAGGTGAACAGCTCGGCGGCCTTCAAGAACTGATCCTGCGGAATGCCAGTGATGCGCTCGACCATTTCGGGCGTGTAGCGCTCGTATTGCTTCTTCAACAGTTGATAAACGCAGCGCGGATGCTGCAGCGAAAGGTCGAATGCGACCTTCGGGGGCAGCGCAGGCGCCGGCGGCGTCGCGCCGGGTGGGAGCGGGGCGGGGGCTTTTTCCGGAGGCGTCGCTGCGACCGGTTTGCCGGCGAGGTCGCCACCTTCTTCATAATTCCAGGTCTTCTTGTCGTAAACCTTTTTCTCGGGATCAAATCCGGAGTAGAGACCGTCGTCAGGCAGCTTGAATCCGTCTTTGATAACGAAGGCGGCGTTGGTGTAGTTGACGAGATAGTCTTTGGCGATGCGGCCGTTGGCGATGGCGTAGTTGATGACGCCACCAAGGAAGGCGATGTCGGCGCCGGCGCGGATCTGCAGATACAAGTCCGCGTTCGCAGCAGTGCGCGTCAGGCGCGGGTCGACAACTATAGTTTTAGCGTTACGGTGGATTTTGGCTTCAACCGCCCACTTGAAGCCACAGGGGTGGTTCTCGGCGGGATTGCCGCCCATGATCAACATCATGTCGGTGTTCTTGATGTCGATCCAACCATTGGTCATTGCGCCGCGTCCGAAGGTGGGCCCCAAACTGGAGACCGTGGGGCCGTGTCAAACGCGGGCCTGGTTTTCCAGGTAGCAGACCCCCAGGCTGCGCATACTTTT
>JBEKXC010000023.1:0-32103 GCA_049512435.1 Terriglobales bacterium
CTTCCAGCTCGACGGGCGAGATGTGAAGCGTTACGTCGGCCTTGGGATTGTCTGGCGCAGTTTCGAAACCCATCCCCCGTGCCATCGCGATCGAAGCCGAGGTGCCCAGCAGCGCCAGAAATGTCCTGCGATCCATTTTGCTTGTCGTCCTTGCTTGTCGTCCGTCCGTGTCGCGATTCAGAAATTAAAGCGATAGCCCAGAATCATCTTGGCAATCAGGTGGTCGCTCGCGCCCGTGACGCCCACGCCGAGACCGAAATTGATCTCCCATTGCGGCGCGATATTCAAATCAATCGCGGGGAAAATCTGGTGCTGCTGTTGCGAGACCGCATCGAACCCTGTCACTGGGCCGACGGAACCGTAGTATTCGAGACCTCCAGCAACTTTCGGAGTGAAATCGTAGCTGAATTTGAAGTTTGGCGAAAAGACCACGCCTTGGGTCACGCTCTCACCGTGAAAAGACCGGTCCAGCGTAGGGTTCAAAGCCCAATACCATCGGCCGACTTTTTGGTCTACGATGGGACGGATTTCCCACGTCCATGTGTCCACGGAATACTGCCGCCTCTGATAGCCGATTTCATTCGAGATGCTCACACCAACCGGCCAGTGCCATTTTGCGGGGACGGCAACACGCGGCCGGATGTGAGCGCCCACCCACTGCCAGCCCTGGCCGTCGGTAATCGAAGTGAAGATGTAAAAGCCGCACTCGAACCAGTCATTGAATCCGTGGGTGATCTCGACGGTCTCATGCTCGGCGTGATTCGTGGGATAAACACCGTCCACAATCGCCTTGGAGCCGTCGATTGTGAAGTTGCTATGGAGTTCAACCATGGTGTGTCCGGGATCGACCAGATCCGATCCGTACACCTGGATTTCGTAGTTGTCTTGAGCACGTACCCGGGCTGCAGAGAAGATGACCGTCAGCAACCAGAGCAGGAGGATGCAACCGTGCGCGAAGCCAAACCAGAAAGCACGGCCAAAAGATAGGCACCTGTCCTCTGCGGACAGAGCCTCGCGAGATCGAGTAGAAGAACCAGTCAGCCGCTGTCTGAGCATCCAGTTACTTTGTCTCGTTTATGCCGCTTCGAGGACGCTGACGGGCAGCGACAAAGTTATAACAGCGCCGCCTCCCATGCGATCGCAGATCCTGGCCATGCCGCCGTGAATACCACTAGCAATCGCATACGAACTCCCGCCAGTCCAAGACTTTACACCTCCAGGTGGGATCGAGGAAACAGGACTCAACCGGCAACGCCAACATTATCCGTAATCGCCGCGCGCATGACTGCCTGGCAATTCGCGACGTTCTAACGCCGAGGGCTTGATATTGGGGAAAACTGTCCAATATCATTGGCGGACCATGACTTCTTCCGACGACTTCCGTCCAAGGTAAATATGCGCAAATACGCGGCGTTCCTGCTGTTGCTTTTGGTTTTGACTCCATCGCTGGCCAATGCTCAAACGCCATCCACACAGCAGTCTTCTGAACCGGCATTGCCCTACAGCCCCAGTTTCGACGTCTCGTCGATGGATAAGTCTGTCGACCCTTGCGTGGATCTCTACCGTTATTCCTGCGGCGGTTGGCAGAAGAGAAACCCGATCCCGCCCGATCAGACTTCATGGTCGGTCTACGCCAAGCTCTATCAGGACAACCTGACCTTCCTCCGCGGCATGCTTGAACAGGCGGCCCAGCGGGATGAGCACCGCAATGCTGTGACCCGGCAGATCGGAGACTTCTACGCCGCCTGCATGGACGAAGGCACAGTGGAAAACCGCGGACTCGCTGCGATTCAGCCGGAACTCGACGGGATTCGGCAGCTCAAGTCGGCGAAAGAACTTACGCCGCTCGTGGCGCGGCTGCAGCTGATCTACGGCCGGTATTCCTACAACACTTCCTTGCTTTTTTCGGCGGGATCGACGCAAGACCCCGACGATTCCGAGCATGTAATCGCCGAAGTGGATCAGGGCGGCCTCGCCATGCCCGATCGCGACTACTACATTAAAGATGACGCTAAGTCGAAGGAAGCGCGCCAGCATTACCTGCAACATGTGCAGAGAGTCTTCGAGCTGATCGGCGACAGCCCGGTTGCCGCTAAACAAAACGCCGACGCCGTCCTGCGTCTGGAAACGGCCCTGGCCAAGGCTTCGCTCACTCGCGTCGAGCGCCGTGATCCCCACAAGCTGGTTCATAAAATGAAGGTCGCCGATCTCATCCAGCTTGCGCCCAACTTTGACTGGCTCGCTTACTACCACGAGATGCAATATCCGGAGATCGCCATTCTCAACGTCGACGCCCCGGAGTTCATCAAGGAACTCAACACGCTTCTCTCTTCCGAATCGATCGACAGCTGGAAATCCTACTTGCGCTTCCATGTGGCCGACACCTCTTCCCCGTACCTTTCTTCCAAATTCGTCGAAGAAAATTTCGACTTCTACCGCAAGTACCTGCGGGGCGCGAAAGAGATGCAGCCCCGCTGGAAACGCTGCGTGCAATACGTCAACTATGACTTGGGCGAGGCGCTGGGGCAGGTTTATGTGGCTAGAGTCTTCTCCCCCGAACTCAAAGCGAGCACGCTCGATATGGTGCGCCGCATCGAGGACGCGATGGGCGCCCGCATCAGGGCGCTCGACTGGATGAGCCCGGAAACGAAACAGCAAGCACTGACCAAGCTGGCGGGAATTCGCAACAAGATTGGCTATCCCGATCACTGGCGCGACTACAACTCGGTGAAGATCGTTCGTGACGATTTTGCCGGCAACGTCGAGCGCGCGCATCAGTTCGAGAGCCGCCGCGACATCAACAAAATCGGCAAACCTGTCGACCATGGCGAATGGGACATTTCCGCTCCCACCGTGGATGCTTACTACAATCCGCAAATGAACGACATCAATTTTCCCGCTGGCGTGCTGCAGCCGCCACTCTACGATCCGAAAATGGATGACGCTCCCAATTATGGTGACACCGGGGGCACCATTGGCCACGAACTCACCCACGGCTTCGACGACGAGGGCAGCCAGTATGACGCCAAGGGGAATCTGAAGGACTGGTGGACAAAAGAAGACCGGGAAAAGTTCGACGCGCGCACCAAGTGCGTGGACGATCAATATTCAGGATATGTTGCGGTGGAAGACGTCCACGTCAACGGCAAGCTTACCCTCGGCGAAAACGTCGCCGATCTGGGCGGCGAGATTCTTGCCTACGTCGCGTGGAAGGATGCGACCCGAGACAAGAAACTTGAGTCCATCGACGGTCTGACTCCGGAGCAGCGCTTCTTCGTCGGATTTGCGCAGTGGGACTGCGCCAACGAACGTCCCGAAGACTTGCGCATGCGCGCCATGACCGATCCGCATTCTCCCGCGCGCGACCGCATCAATGGAGTCGTGGTAAACATGCCCGAGTTTGCGGAGACATTCCACTGCAAACCGGGCCAGCCCATGGTGAAACCCGCCGCCACTGTGTGCAAGGTTTGGTAGCGAAGGTTTGGTAGCGAAGGTCTGGTAGCGAAGGTTTGGTAGCGGCCGGTTCGTCTGTCCGCGTGGCGGCACTTCCCGCGACAGTGGCCGGACTTCCGGTCTGTGGATAACTTCCGGATCGCCCAAGTCATGACACTCGTGCAAGAAAAATAGCTAGGGCGAATTCCTCGGATCGCCTTGACAACGGATGTATAATCGCGCGGTGTATTGGAGGTTGCAGATATGAGTCATCTTCTCCCCCGGCTCTGGTGGCACGACGACGAGGGCCAAGACATCGCCGAATATGCGGTAATGCTGGCTGTCATCCTGGTAGTGGTAATTGGCACGATTCAACTGATCGGAAGCAATGCGAACAATGTATTTTCGGCGGTAGCCAGTTCAATTCAGTGACCCCGCCCGAACGATAACGGCTACGCTCATGGTCGTTCGGTGCAATTGCACGGTGTGAATTGGCTTCAGCGATCGCCGGAAGGGCGGGCGATTCCTCTTTCGCGAATGTGCCCCCGTAGGGCACGTTTCCGCGTGCCCGCGTTTTAGTGTGTCTGCCGCGATTATCTCCGTAGGACAAGAACACCCTTTTCTTGTATTTCGCCCCTACCAGGCTCCTTGCTTCCGGCCCCACCACCAAATGAGGCCAATCGTTGCCGTATTCTGCTGTTTGGTGAGAAGCCCTTGTACGTCGGTCAAGAACGACAGCTGGTTGGAGAAGTCGCGCCTCCACTCATAACGCGTGAGAAATCCGTCGCCCAGATTGTAGTCAAAGGTCACAGTAGTTTCCTTCAAATCCTGGTTGATGCCGCTGAAAAGCCCGCTATCTGACATATATTCCCCACGTGCAGCCAGCGCAAGCTTTGGAGTGAACTGATAACGCGCATACGCAGCGCCGCCGGCTACAACTGAAGGAGTGGACGACTCTCCTGGCGCAGCGTTTTTCCAGAGACGTTCAATTTCGTAATCTCCTTCAATTTGCAGCGTGAGTTTGGCGGTCGTCTGCCAGGTCACATAACTGTCGAAGATGTGCGTCCGCCCATCCGGAGCTGGCCGAATCGCAACAAAGCAGAGGCCGGGCTGTACCGGTATAGGTCCGCAATTCGACGCCGGAGTTCGATCCGGGTGATCCTGTCCAAGATAGTAGTTCATCGTCCAGGTAACGGATTTTTGCGGCTTGGCTGTGAATCCGAATAACTCATCTTTGAAACCGTTGGTGGCTTCCGCCTGATTGGTTCCGTTGACCACCCAGTAGTTCACAGTAAAGCGATCGCTGACCGGATAACTGGCACGGAATCCCATGTGGTAGAAGGGGAGAAAGCTGAACCAGTAGGCTCGGGAATAGTTCATTTGATCCTTGGTGTAATTGCCTTCGATCCCAAGCGAACTCCCCCACTTACCGAAGTCGACGTCCACGCCCTTACCAACAGGAACGATGTAGGTACCGTAAGCCTGAAAAATGTTGCGATAGATGTCCGGGCGTGGTTCGTTGGCCGGGTTTCCTTGCGACGTGTCCGTGGCCTGGCCGAACTGTAGATCGAGGCGTCCACCCCAGCGGCGTCCAGCGGCTGCGTCGGGTGGATGATCAAAAATAACGCTGGCCTGATTCAAACTGAAGTTATTGCTGAGGACGTCGTAGGCGCGCAATAGGTTCACCCGACCGACAGGGTGGTTGAAGTTGTACTCGTAGTAACTGTCAAGACCCAGATTGATTGTCGTGCCGTGTAGAAAATCCAGCTGTTTTCTGTCCTCGGCAGTCGTGAGCGTCTGCTCAGGCGAAGTTTGACTCGGAAGGCTTTGACTCTGAACGCTTTGACTCTGCAAGCTCTCGGCAACGACCGGAGTTCGCCCATCAGCAGCTGCAACCTGGCTACTCGCCTGCATCTGTTTCACCAGGCTTTTCAACTCCGTCACCTCTGACTCTAGCAGTGTTACACGCTCTTGCAGGGTTTGAGCGGTTTCCGACCGCGCAGAAACAGATTGCTGAGGCTGGGTTTGCTGAGGCTCGGTCGATTGCGCACGGAGTGATGCCGCACAAATGCAAAGCGTAACTATAGCGGCCAAGTATCTCCAGGACGATTCTGCTGTAACATGTTGGATAGACATCCGATTTTTCTCCGCGATGAATGAGCCTCACTCGACCTTTCAAACGAGGCTTGCTCTCTGGTTTTGGCTAGGGCACGGCTTCAGCCGTGCCGTTCAGGACCGATAAAAACACGGGCTTCAGCCCCTGAGGGCCGGACTGCCCGCTCGGAGAACCCCACATCGAGCCAGATCGGATTATTACTTGACAAGTGTGGGGAGTAACAGTTGTTGGGCATGTTTTCAAACTATGTGTTCAAAGCATACGTTCAGAGTACGTTCAAAGATGGATCACGTAGCTCGAAGCCACCTCGCGAAATGCGGCCAGTTGCTTCGTCCGGGCGATTTCATCCCAACCCAGTTCTGAAGTCATGAGGTCCGCAACCGCGGGCGCCATTTCGAGCGCTGCGCGCGCATTCAAGAACAACGCGCGTGTACGTCTGGCCAGAATGTCTTCGACGGTGCGGGCCATTTCGTGTCGCACCGCCCAGATTGCCTCGGCCTTCATGTAGGGCAGCGCGCCATGCAGCCTTTCGCCGAGCCGAGCGTCAGTCTCGATGAGCTTGCGAATCTCGTACGCATCCGAGCCGTAGACAGCCAGCGAGCCGAACTGTTTCGCTGCCTCTTCTTTCGGAGCATCGTGGAAGCCATGGATGTGCAGATGATGGGTTACGCACGGTTTTTCCGGCAACTGCGCGAGCGTTGCCGCTTGATCAACGCAATCCTCGGCCATGTGCCGATAGGTCGTCCATTTTCCGCCGCAGACCGTAACCAGGCCGGAGCGATCGATGTGGATGACGTGATCGCGCGACAGTGCCGCCGTACTTGCAACGCCCGTAGCGCGCACCAGCGGCCGAATGCCGGCGAACACGCTCAACACATCGTGGCGCGTCGGTGCTTTCGTCAGGTATTGCCCAGCGGTCGCGAGGATGAATTCGATTTCCTGCTCCATGGCGACAGGCTCGAGCGTGGCCGTCGCAATGGGTGTGTCAGTAGTTCCAACCAGCGTGTGACCGTGCCACGGAATCGCGAATAATACCCGGCCATCGCTCGTGTGTGGAACCATGACCGCGCTCTCGCCCTGCAGGAAACTCGATTCGAAGACCAGGTGAATGCCCTGGCTGGGGGCAATCATCGGCTGAGCAGTTGGCTCTGCCTTAAGCCGAAGCAGATCGCTGAAAGCGCCGGTGGCGTTGACCACAACCTTCGCAGCCGCGCGGAATTCGTTGCCATTTTCGGCATCCCGGGCGCTGACACCGTCCACAAATCCCTGAGCGTCCTTCGTCAGCCCCGTGACTTCGACGTAGTTCAGCAACGTAGCTCCCTGCTCGAAAGCGGTGGCCACCATGTGAATGAGCAGCCGGGAGTCGTCGAATTGTCCATCGTAATAAACGGCGCCGCCGCGCAAGCCTTCCGTCTTCAGCGTGGGCAGATGTTCGAGCGTCTCTTCTCGGGAAAGAATGCGTGAGGTTCCAAACCCGTATTTACCGGCCAGCAATTGATAGAGCTTCAGTCCGAGACCGTAGAATGGCGCCTCCCACCAATCGTAATTCGGCACCACGAATGCGAGATCGTGCACGATGTGGGGCGCATTTTGCAGAAGCAGCCCGCGCTCCTTGAGCGCTTCCATGACCAGCCCTATATTCCCCTGCTCCAGATAGCGCACGCCGCCGTGTGCCAGCTTGGTGCTGCGGCTGGAGGTGCCTTTGCCGAAGTCGCTCTGCTCCAGCAGCAGTACATCGTAGCCGCGCGCCGCCGCATCGATAGCTACACCAACGCCGGTAGCGCCACCGCCCACCACAATCATGTCCCACGCCTTGGGATGCGCTTCGATACGGCGCCACATGTCGGTTCGATTCATAGCTGCATTTCGGAGCCAAGGCTTGTGTGGTGGCGGGGCAAAGCCCCGTCACCACACGGCCCGTCCGTACCTACGTCGATTCTACCCAGTCAAAAGCCCGCGTCACCGCTTTCTTCCAATAGCGATAAAGCCGCTCGCGAACTTCTTCGTCCATCTTCGGATCCCATCGTCGATCGACGGCCCAGTTCGCGGCGAGTTCATCGGTATCCCGAAAGAAGCCGACTGCCAGCCCAGCCGCATAAGCAGCGCCCAGAGCGGTAGTCTCCTTCACCATCGGCCGCACCACCGGCTTCGCCAGAATGTCAGCCTGAAATTGCATCAGCAGATCGTTGATTACCATTCCGCCATCAACACGCAGCACGTCGAGCGTAATGCCGGAGTCCTTTGCCATGGCATCGACCACCTCCCGTACCTGGAACGCGGTCGCCTCCAGCACGGCGCGGGCAATGTGCCCTTTATTGACGAAGCGGGTCAGGCCGGCAATCACGCCCCGTGCGTCGTCCTTCCAATACGGCGCGTACAAGCCCGAGAATGCTGGAACGAAGTAGACGCCGCCATTATCACTTACAGTGCGGGCAAGCGCCTCGATCTCCGAACTTTTTTCAATGAGCCCGAGATTATCGCGGAGCCACTGCACCAGCGCGCCAGTAATTGCGACGCTCCCTTCCAATGCATAACATGCCGGCTTCGCGCCGAACTTATATGCGACCGTGGTAAGCAGGCCGAAGTTCGAGAGCACTGCCTTTTCGCCTGTATTCATCAGCATGAAGCAGCCCGTGCCGTAGGTGTTCTTCGCTTCTCCCGGCTTAAAGCAGGCCTGACCGACCAGAGCGGCTTGCTGATCGCCGAGATCGCCACTGATCGCAACGCCCGCAACGGCTGGCGCCGTCGCAATGCCGTACACTTCGCTGCTCGAAACAATCGTCGGCAACATCTGGATCGGAATGCCGAAGTCCTGCAAGATTTCCCAATCCCACTGCAGCGTGTTCAGGTTCATCAGTTGGGTGCGGCTGGCATTAGTCACGTCGGTTAAGTGAACTCCTCCATGCACTCCTCCCGTGAGATGCCAGATCAGGAACGTATCGATATTGCTAAATAAAAGATCGCCGGCCTCCGCTTGCTCCCGTGCCCCCGCTACATTTTCAAGAATCCAGCGAATCTTAAGCCCGCTGAAATAGGTAGCGAGCGGAAGCCCGGTCTGGGCGCGATACCGGTCCTGCCCGCCCCGCCGAGCGAACTCCGCGACCGCGGGAGCAACCCGAGTGTCCTGCCAGACAATTGCGTTATAAACGGGCCTTCCACTTTTCTTGTGCCATACCACAGTCGTTTCGCGCTGGTTCGTAATCCCGATCGCAGCCAGATCTTTCGGCCGCAGCCCACGCGATTCCATTGCCTCTTGAATGACATCCTGCGTGCGGCGCCAAATTTCTTCCGGATCGTGCTCGACCCATCCCGCCTTCGGATAGATCTGCTCGTGCTCTCTTTGTGCTGAGCTCACGATGCGCCCGGAACGATCAAACACCATGAAGCGCGAGCTTGTCGTTCCCTGGTCAAGGGCGCCAATGTAACTTGCCATCGTTGGTTTCCTCCTTCACAGAAGGGGTTCATCCCTCGGCGGTTTTTTCATGTGCGAACTCTGGATATTAACCCTTCTGCCTGTTTGCTTGCATCGGTGACGCAAAACGGCCTCCAAAGCCAGGTTTGGCGCGTCGGGCGCGAGAAGCGGCCCGTTCTCCATAAAAGACGGCAAACAACAGCGAGTAAAGGAGTTAGTTGATGTCGAGTAGGCCGGTCACATTCTTTGGTAACTCAGAACAGATTCCCTTGTAACTACCAGATAGCACTAACGTGGGCTGCAACTAGATTCCGGTTCGTGTCATCTTAATAAAAGAGGTAAGGTTTGCGGACCCGGCAAACCAGGAACGTGGGGTTCCTAATGAAGCGTCTGGGCAAGGTTATTCGGTCCGTGCAAGCCTTCGGCCGCGAGTTGTCCCGCAGATCGCTTCCGGCCGAAGCGTATCGCGTGCCCGCAATCGGTATCGCCCTGGGCGGAGGCTTTGCTCGCGGCATCGCCCACATCGGAGTACTCAAGGTCCTCGAAGAAGAAGGCATTCCAGTTCGCATGGTCGCGGGCACCAGTGTAGGCGCAATTATGGGCGCCGCATATTGCAGTGGACTTACCATCGCGGAACTGGAGGAAGTCGCCCATAAAGTTCGCTTCACTACTTTCGCGCGTTGGACGCTCTCGCGCTACGGCTTCGCCTCCACCGATCGAATGGTCTCATTTCTGAAGAAAACTTTGAAGGTGCATACCTTTGAAGATTTGCGTATCCCTCTCGGTGTCACGGCAACTGATTTCAACACCGGGAAAGGAACGGTTTTTACCTCCGGCCCCATGATCGATCCGGTGCGCGCGAGCTGCGCTTATCCCGGCATGTTCCTGCCCGTAGAAATTCAAGGGAGCTGGCTGGTGGATGGCATGCTCTCCCATCCCGTTCCCTCTCAGCCTCTGCGAGAAATGGGCGCGGACCGCGTCCTGGCTGTGCACCTGAAGGGGCAGTGGTCGAAGACGTGCGCACCCCGGCATTTCTTTGACGTGATCGGGCAGTCGTTCGCCATCGCGCAGGACATGATGAGTGCCACATGGAGAAGCGCGGCCGACATCGTGATCGAGCCCGACGTCGCGGGTTTTGATTATGACGATTTCAAGCGCGCTGGCGAATTGATCCGCGTAGGCGAATTGGCGATGCGCCAGGCCTTGCCGGAAGTCCGAAAATGGCTGGAAGCTCCTGCAGAATCAGCCGCCCCTCTGAACGCGTCGGCGTTGGTCGCAAGACCCGCGCCCATGCCAGCCGACTGAAACGTTTATTTCCCCGCTAGTTTCTTCGCAATCTCTTCCACGATCTTCGGGCGAAGATCGGCCATGACACTGTCCACGATACTGGCAATTGTGCTGGCGTCCGTTGCAGACGATGACGATGAACCCTCCGCCGCCGCCGCCGCCATCGCCTTCGGAGGCTCCGCCGTTTCCACCACGTCACTGCTTGCGGCAGGGATGGGCGGTGCGGTGCGGATCTGATGCCAATTCGATTTTCCCGATTTCGATTTCTCGTCCTTGCCCATGGATTCCTGCCCCTCTATGTGTGAACTCGAATCTCCCTCCGCCACAGCCGGTGCCAACGCACCCGCAGTCCCGCGGACGGACTCCCCATTTTGTTCCGCCGTCGCCTCGACCCCGACCTCGTCCTCACCAGCCACGTTTCGACCCATGTTTTGGTCCATGTCTCGATCTATGTCTCGGTCCAGGTCTCGACCAACGACATCGGCAAAGGTCGCAGCCGCAACCTCTTCCGCAGGTGCTTCATCCTGAACTTTCGCCGCAGAATCTTTTTGCTCAGCTTCGGCCTTCTCGGCTTCAATCTTGTCTGCTTCGTTTTTACCCGCCACCGGACTCGCCGGGCTCGAAACCACCGCCGTCGCCTCCGCAGATGCCTCAACGGCCGGTGTTTCTGCGGATCTGGTTTCTGAAGCATGCTCAGCCGCTTGCTCTGGCAAAGCTTTCGCGCTGGCGGCCAACTCCACTACTGCCAGTCTGTTTTCAACCGCAGCCGCAATCGCGGAAACTCCGGTGATCCGCACCGGTTCAATCTCGCCGCTGGGCGTTGCCGCAGACCTTACTGCAAAAGCGCGGAACATTTCCGCTTCCAGCGAAATCGCCGCGTCCTCAGGGCTCAACGCCACCGGTTCCGCTACCCACCGCGGACCGGCGGCCGCATCGCGTCTCGCTTCTTCGGCCAGCAGCTGACCGGCGGCAACCAGAGTTCCGTGCGACGGAATCGTCGAGATGTCCCCATGTCCGATCGAGGGGGTCAGCAACCGCAATGCCTGGGCAAGTTCCTCGTCGCTCGGCGCCGGCTCTTCTGCTGCCGCCATCTCCTGCACATTCGCCGCAGACACTGCGCCCGCAAGTGCTCCCACCTCGGTCGTCCCGCCCGTCGTGATCTTCTCCGACTTCGTCACCTCGGGCTTCGTCACATCGGGCTTCGTCATAACGACCGCTTCGGCCTGCCCGGCTTGAGTTTTTTCTTCCGCACCCTGCTCGACCCCACTCGCAACCGAAGTGAAAATCGGCTCATCATTCTTGTCCACGGGCGCAGGCTCTTGCGTAAGGAGGTCGCTGTTCACCGCAACCGCCGCGGGTATTTCTGAATGCCGGGGTTCCTGATGCTGAGACTCTGGGTGGTGAAACTCTGAGTGCTGGGTCTCTGAATCGGCTTCTGATCGCTCAGCTACTGAGTGCTCGGTTCCGAGCTGATGGGGTTCAACCGCCACCGGATCGGCGGCCGGATCAACAACGACCGCCCCATCGTCGGCCTTATCTTCGGCCGCCAGTTCCACGTGCTCGACTGGAATCTCGACTTCACCCCTGCCCTCAACCGCCCCTGCTGCGGGCTCAACCGCGGGCACCGGAGTTTCAGCTTCCGTCTTCTCTTCTGTCTTCAGTTCCGGTTTCTTCGCGTCCGCCTCAACCGTAAAAACGTCCACCCCAGGCTTTGCCGCCGACATCTCTACCGCCGGCGCCGCAACCGGGCCGCCCTTTGTTCCGTCCGCCGTTGTGTTCGCCAGCGGCGCAATATTTTCGGCTGCCGGATTCTGTCCCTCGAGCTTCGCGGCCACAGCACTGAGTGCGTCCAACTCTTCCGGCGTGATGTCGCGCGGAATATCCGGAACTACGCCCGATTCCTGCCCGGGCGCCGCCTTAACCGTGAACGCTTCGCCTACGCCAGTCTTGCTCTTCCCCTTTCGATAATCGCGGAAGCTTCCTCCCGCCGTGAAATCTTCTGGCTCTTCTTTTTCTTCTTTCTTCTTCTTCGACGGGAAACCCAGCCGGCTCTTCCATCCCGAATCGTCTCCCTGCTTACCGTACCGTCCCCCTTCCGCTTGCTGCGGCACCATGCGGTCTTCGAGCCGCGTGATCGCCGTCAGCAACTCGCTGGCTTCAAATGGCTTCACAATATGACCGTCAGCCCTCACCCGGCGCGCCTCTTCCGGCTTGAAAGGTTCCAGTTTGCCCACGGTCAGCAGCACGGGAATGTGCGCCGTCTCCTCCGCATCCTTCAGCCGCTGGCATACCTCCAGCCCGCTGTAGCCGGGCATGTACACATCCAGCACGATCAGATCCGGGTTGATTTCGGTGATCCGCTTCAGGGCGGCGGACCCGTTGTTGACTGTGACCACGTCATACCCGGCATCGGCCAGGATCTTTCGACCCATGTTCTGGGCCGTCACACTGTCATCGGCGAGCAATATTTTCCGCGCCAAGCGTCATCCTTCGCCAAGAAGCCAAGAATAAGAAGAGATAACGCGAAACTACCTTGTCCCACAACCTAAGTCAACGATTCCGCAGAGGTAACCGGTTACTTCCGTCCCTAGCCTGTTGGGAAGTAGGCCATTTCTGGACCGATCGTGCCTTTGGTAACCTCAAGTTAACTGCGATTGACCCCCGGCGCCTGGCAGCGCCTCCGGCCCGAACCATCTCTGCAATCCGACCTCGAACCTCTGCCCTCCCTAGAACGGGTTCAGCTTCGCCAAACCCTTTTTCTTTTTCTTCTTGCTCGAAGAAATATCCGCCATCTCTTCGGTTTTCGCCGGCGCACTCGAAGCGCGGCTCGATGCTCCACCACTGCCGTCCAGTTGATTGCTCTGCTGTAACGGAGGAAGCGCGTTGGGATCGGCCTCAACATTCGGCTTCAGTTCATTCGGATCCGCCACGCTTGGCTTGGAATCGGCCGCCGTATCCGAACGCGGCGCCTCCTGGTTCGGCGCTACCTTCCCATTGGTATTGATCGTTTCCGCGCTGACCGTATTGTCGCCGCCGAGGCCCCTGGCTGCGTTCGCCATCTGCTGCACCACCTTCGTTGCCGTCTCCGGTTCCGGATCCACCATCGTCGGATCGCCGACATGCGACGCCTTGGCCACGTCGGGATGCTTCTCGAAACCGTTTAGCATGCTCGACACAGTGCCCGTTTCATGCCGGCTCGCCTCTTCTTTCTTGTTCAGTTCGAGCGCCGCTCGCGTCGGCCGCGGCACCGGCTGATGCAGCGCCTCCAGACGCGCCTTCGCATCCAGCGACCGATCCATCGCCGGATACCGCCTGATGATCCTCCCGTATGCCTCCGACGCATCCTTCGTCAGTTCCTCGATCATCCTGCCTTTGGTCACTTCATCCATGCGCGCATTCTTCCGCACTACATTGATCTCGGCTTCGTACGATTGCCCCAGCAGATACAGCGCCTGATCCGCTCCGCTGTAAAGCGGATACCGGTCCACCAGCGTTTTCAGCCGCGCAATCGCCGCCGGATACGCCAGCCGCAAATAATAGAACCGCCCGATCTCGAACTCGCGTTCCGCCAGCACTTCCTGCACTTCCCGCAAGCGCTGCTTCGCGCGCGGCACCAGCTTGCTGTCCGGATAATCCTGAATCAGCGCCCGGTATTCCTCCTCCGCCCGCATCGCGTGGGTGTAGTCGCGGTCCGGCTTTTCCATCTCCTCATAGTGGATATTCGCCACCTTCAGCTGCGCCTCTGCCGCCTCCGGCATGTTGGGGAAAAACGTCCGGAAATCCTTGTATTCGATCTCCGCCTGCTGCATCGCCGTCGAACCGCCCTCGGCGTACCACGAATCCGCCACCGCCAGCTTCGCCCGCGCCACAAACTCCGAATCGGGATAGGTGTTGATCAGGGTCTGCAGCGTCATCCGCGCCACGTCAAAGCGGTTGTGCTTCATGGCATCCATGGCCCGGTCAAATAACACCTTGTCAGGCTGTTTCGACCCGACGTTGGCCAGCGGATTCACCGATTTTTTGTTAGTGCAAGCCACCGTCAGCGCCAGCAGCAAAGCGACAAATAAAACAAGGGAATTACGCCGCATAAAGGTTTAACCTCTGCAATCTGACCTCTAACCTCTGACCTTCCTACACTCGCAGCAAACTAGCGCTCCGAGCCGCATCCAGCAGCGCCTCGGCATTCACCTTGGCGTCGCCTTTGCCAAACACCGCATTCCCCGCCACTAGAATCTCCGCCCCGGCGCGCACCACGTCCGCCACCGTGTCCATCGCTACCCCACCATCTACTTCGATGCGGTACGAGTATCCCCGCGCCGCTCGAATTTCCGCCAGCTTGCGCATCTTATGCAGCGTTCCAGGGATAAATTTCTGCCCCCCAAATCCCGGATTCACGCTCATCACCAGAACATAATCGGCAATATCAAGCACTTCTGTGAGCGTTTCCACCGGAGTCGCCGGATTAATCACCACTCCCGCCCGGCATTCATG
Source organism: Terriglobales bacterium (assembly GCA_049512435.1). Taxonomy (GTDB): domain Bacteria; phylum Acidobacteriota; class Terriglobia; order Terriglobales; family Acidobacteriaceae; genus Acidiflorens. The sequence continues at coordinate 14,739 of JBEKXC010000023.1, forward strand.
GGACTTTATCAGGTTCAGTGTCCGGTTCAAATGCCGGCAAGCCTCCTGATGCACCGAAATCCAGTCCGCTCCCGCTTCCGCAAACTCCGCAATGTACTGGTCGGGGTTTTCTATCATCAGATGGCAATCCAACGGAAGCCGGGTTGCCCGCCGCAAAGATTTCACCACCGGAGGCCCGATGGTCAAATTAGGCACAAAATGCCCGTCCATGACGTCGACATGGATGACGCTAGCGCCGCCAGCCGTCGCCCGCTCCACCGCATCCGCCAGGTGAGCGAAATCAGCCGAAAGTATCGAGGGTGCAAGGTCAATCAAAATAGGGTCCCGGGAGCAGGGTCAAAAGCTGTGGAAATTCTAGCACGCCCACATAAAATCACCCTGTTATCCTGAGCGCAGCAGAACGATCCGCGAAGCGAATCGTTCCGCGGAGTCGAAGAGCCTGCCCTGAGCCTGCCGAAGGGACCCCCACCCCACCTCCGCCGCCAGACTGCCTAAGGGAGTTCCGATCAGAAAAGCGGCCCTGTTGAAAATTCGCACCATCCCCTACCCGATCTAAGTTCCAGAGCGAGACATCTTCGTTTCCTCCGCTGACCCCGCCAACACCTTCCGCACTTTCTCCACCCCCTCCGCCATAGCGAACTTCAGCTTCTCAATCCCCTCGCCCGTAACCGCCGAAATCGGATAAAGCTTCAGCTTCCGCCGCGTAGCCCAAGCCTTCAGCTTCTTAAGCTTCTCCGGATTCGCCACGTCAATCTTCGACGCAACCATCAAAGTGGGCTTCTTTTCCAATCCCGCTCCAAAACTAGCCAACTCGCCCCGGATCACATCCACATCTTTCAGCACGTCAGGCCGCCCGCTGCTGTCAGAAACATCGACCATATGCACCAGCAAACGCGTGCGCTCAATATGCCGCAAAAATTGTGTGCCCAGCCCCGATCCAGTGTGCGCCCCTTCGATCAATCCCGGAATGTCGGCCACCACAAAACTCTCTTCGCGCCCTTTGTCGCCCGCCAGCACCACACCAAGATTCGGTTCAAGCGTGGTAAACGGATAATCCGCGATCTTCGGCCGAGCCGCCGAAATCCGCGAAATCAAAGTCGACTTCCCCACATTCGGATACCCCACCAGCCCCACATCGGCGAGCAGCTTCAGCTCCAGCCGAAAATTGCGTTCTTCCCCCGGACGCCCGTCTTCGTGCTCGCGCGGCGCCTGATGCGTCGAAGTGGCAAACTGCGCATTCCCCCGCCCGCCGCGTCCACCGCGCGCGATCACGACGCGCTCATCGGGACGGGAAAAATCGTAAACTTTCTCGCCCGTGTCCTCGTCGTAGACAATCGTGCCCACCGGTACCTTCAGAACAATTCCTTCCCCATCGCGCCCAGTTTTCTTCGAGCCTTCACCATGCCGTCCGCGCTCGGCCTTGTATTCAGGATTGAATCGGAAATGGACCAGCGTATTGTGGCGCTCGCTCGACTCCATCCAGATGTCGCCACCCTTGCCGCCATCGCCGCCCGAAGGCCCGCCCCGCGGAATGAATTTCTCCCGCCGGAACGCCATGCAGCCGTTGCCGCCATCCCCAGCCTTCACCCGAATTTTGGCTTCATCGATAAACATAGCGATTGTGTAGCGCGGACACGCCTGTCCGCGAAAAGCCAGCACCAGCACGAGTTACGTGGGGACAGCCGCCCTCGGCTGTCCAGCAGAACGAAGCCCCACAACGAAAAAGCCTCGACGCAAAGCCGAGGCTGGTGCTATGGCTTGTGTGGTGCCGGGGCCTGCCCCGGACCGCTCTGTCCTCAAAATCCTACTCCGCTTCAATAGCCTCGGGTTCGACCATCACAAACTTCCCCATCGATCCCTTGTCGAGGAACTTGATCCGCCCCGTGATCTTGGCGAACAGAGTGTCGTCCTTGCCGCGTCCCACGTTCAGGCCGGGCTTAACCCGCGTGCCGCGCTGACGGACGATGATCGTCCCTCCCGGCACCAGTTGTCCGCCGAAAGCCTTGAACCCAAGCCGCTGCGCGTTCGAATCGCGCCCGTTTCGTGAAGTGCCTTGTCCTTTTTTATGCGCCATAAATCAGTACCCGATTCCCAGTGGCCAGTTGCCAGTAAATTCAAACCAAAAAATAACTTGTCATCCTGAGCGAGCCGGGGCCCCCGGCGCGCCCGCTTTTGGCGCGATGGGGTGGAGAAGCGAAGGACCTGCTTCTGTTCCCTCTCAATCTGCTACTTCTTTTTCTTCTTCGCTGCTGCTTTCGTCGGAGCCGACTTCTTGGCGTGCGCGTGCGCTACATGCTTCGTCGCCTTTTTCCCCGGCCGCGCCGAAGTCTTCACCTCATGCTCGCCCGCGTGCTCCGCCTTCACCTTCTTCTCTTTCTTCACCAGTTCCGGCGCCTTGAACGACTGCCCATCAAAAGCAATCTCGGTTATGCGGACCGCCGTATAGTCCTGCCGGTGTCCCCGCAGCTTCTTATATTGCTTCTTGCGCTTGTAGTGGAAGACCAGAATTTTGTTGCCGCGCCCCTGCTCGACAACCTCGCCGGTAACGAGCGCTCCCGACCCCGGAGGCAACACGCTGCCGGCCTCGGCCGAAACCGCCAGCACGTCGCCGAACTCGACCTTCCCGTCCTTGTCGTCCTGGGTTTCCACCCGGATCACGTCGCCCGGGGCGACACGATACTGCTTTCCACCTGCGCGGATCACCGCGTACATAGACTCTCCTTCTGCTCGTATAGCTCGTGTGGTGACGGGGCTTTGCCCCGTCGCGCGTAGGGACAGCCGCCCTCGCCGGGGCCCCCAGACCGCGCGCTTTTCGCGGGCTGGGGTGGTCTGCCGTCCAAGCCGAGCAAAGCTCGGCAGAACTTTAAATATGCTTGCTGTTTTCCCGCAACGGCTTCTGACCGGAAACGCGGCGCGCACATCCGGGGTCCCCGGCACGCCCGCCTTTGGCGTGACGGGGTGGAGGGCGGGTCCGCAAGTACAGGCAAACTCAACTAGTCTATCGTGCACTGTGGAAATCGGTCAAACGCGAATCTATTGTCGATCCACGAAAAGGGAAGGGCACAAGCTTAGCGCGTGCGTAAAGATTCGATTTTGCACTTGATTTTGGGTGGCGCAGCGCTTTAGCGCTGCGGTGTTGCATCGTCTTGAACGCGGATTGAGCCGCTGAGGCTCCCCTCAATTCCTCAATTCCAGTGGTGCGAGTGCCACCAGATTTTCTGGATATCGAACGTGACGCCGCGGCAGAGATAAATCGGAGTGTTTTCCTCGTCCATGCCAAAGCGCTGGTAGTGCTGAAACGCCTGGAACGACGTGCAGTTGTCGCGCACATCGTCAAGGTCCCATTGGATCACGATCAGGTTCTTGTAAACCTGTGGCGGCGGACCCCAGTACCAATGGGTCTGATGGCGGGAATAGGCGCGAGGCAGGCCGAGCTTGGGACCAAACAAATTGATCGCGCCGGCTTCTCCGTAGTTGCCGGCCCAGATGCCGGTCCCGGCGCGCTCCTCAGCAGACAGCGAGTTGTAGATGCCGGAGACCTCACTCACCAGCTCGGGCCATCCGAACTGGTCGGCAATCGGTTGCGGCAGCAGCGACTCGTGGTTCACCTCGGACTTGTGGAGTTTGAAGCCGAGAGCGTTTTGGTAAGCGAGAAGACGCTCCGGCGGCAGAAACCAGGTCACCAACGGGATGGCGGGAAGCGAGGCGAGAAAGATTACAGTGACAATCGCCATCCGTCTCCAGGCAGCACGGTTTGCGAGCCACCGTTCGAACACGACAGCGCCGCCCGCCAAGACCATCGGATAGATCGGGAACACATAGTAGTTCTTGGCGTGCGCGACTTCCATCAATACGAAGAAGACCGCGAAGATCAAGCCAACCACGCGCCAGCGGCGGTTGCGCAAGAACCACACCAGGCCCGCCAGCCAGACCGGGAACAGAATATAGCCGACATCGAAGATCTGCTCCTTTACAAATGCAAGTGGACTGAGCACCACGTTCTTGCCCGCGCGGCGGACGTTGTCGAGATCCTCAATCGTCGGAAAGTGATGGCGGATCTGCCAGATGATGTTGGGCAAGAAAAGCGCGACCACGATGGCGAAGGCAATCCAGATCCACCGCCGGACGAACTCTCGGCGATGCTCGGTCAGAAGCAGGGCGACGGTGACCGCGAATCCAAAGGACAACGTGGAGTGCTTATTTTCGAGCCCAAGTCCGGCAAGCAAGCCGAACCAAAGCCAAAGCCGCGAGTCGCCAGTACGCAAAATCCGGGCGATCACCAGGATGCAGCCCATCCAGAACAGCGGCTCGAAAGCGTTATTCGTCAGCAGACTGCTCGCCCACAGCTCCGCCGGGCACATCAGCGCGCAGAAGCCCGCAAGAAACTGAGCGTAACGTCCGCCGCCAAGTTCACGCGCAATGAGCATGGTGAGCGCCACCAGGGCCGCGCCCGCAAGCGCGGGAAGAATCCGCAGCGCCGCCAGCGACCCGCCCATCCACAACGCGATCTTGGCGTACACGGCGATCAGCGGCGCGGCATCCACGTAACCCCAATCGAGATGGCGGGCCATGTCGAGGTAATAAAGCTCGTCACGAAAGTAGCCGTAGTGACGGACGCTGGTGAAGATGTGCAACAGCAGCTTGGCTGCACACAGGCCAATCAGAATGCCAACCGCAAGAGGCGGAAGCGCCGGAATGACGCGTTCCTGGCCGAAGTGATCGGAGCCGGACTGCGCCGTGTTAGCAACAGCCATAATAGAAACTCCTCAGTGGAACCGCTTCTATAGCGGCTTGTTTTCGGACTACGTTTCAGACCACTTTTTCAAAACCCTTTCGCGGAATCCAGCAAAATCGTGACCGGCCCTTCGTTAACCAGTTCCACCTGCATGGTTTCCTGGAAGCATCCCGTTTCCGAGCGCAGTCCGGCGGCCCGTATTTTCTCCACAAAATATTCGTAGAGTTCGCGCGCCTGCTCGGGCGGAGCGGCCGCGTCGAACGACGGACGCTTGCCGCGGCGCACGTCGCCGTAAAGAGTAAACTGCGAAACCACCAGCACGGCGCCGCCCACCTCGGCGACCGACAAATTCATCTTTTTTATTTTGAGCGGGCCGCCGGCATCTTCGAAGATTCGCAAACCAATTACTTTCTCGGCCAGGTAATCTGCGTCAGCGCGCGTATCGCCCGCACCCACTCCAAGCAGCACCAGCAGGCCGAGGCCGATCTCGCCGGTGACCTCACTTTGGATCTCGCCATTGACACTAACTCGAGCTCGACTCACGCGCTGCACCACGGCGCGCATTTAACGGCTGGCCTCAGGGAGAACGAGTAGCGATTCCTGCCCGGCCAGCGCCTGCCAGCGGCCGTCGCGGTAGGTAAACACGTCAGTAAAGCGCACCCGAGCCACAACCTTGCCGGAAGCGTCCACCAAAGTGGCAAGCCCGCGCGTAAATCCGGAATTTCCCTCAACGTGCGCACGCATTTCCGAGAGATGATTCACGCCCGGCTTCCGCTGCGGAATGTGCTCCAGCATCTGGCTGCGAGTCTGCAGCGAGCCGTCGACGCCAGCGTCTTCGAATTCGTCGGCCACCATGCAGGCAACCGCGTCAGCGTCCTTGCGGCTGAGCGCCGCGGCCCAGTTTTCTTCGAGTTCGATCAGCGCGGTCTCCGTCTTCAGCTGATTCTTGGAGCAATCGGCGGCGTCTGCAGATAAAGCGAGCGCCAGCAGAACAGCAAGCAAGATTAAGATTTTCACGTCCAGATCGTGACATGACTCCGGCGAAATGAGCAAGTACGGATCACTTGGGACAAAGCCAACCCCCAAGCCCTGTCACCCTGAGCGCAGCCCGGCCAAGCGCGAAACGATTGGCCCGGCGGAGTCGAAGGGGCCCCTACACCCTCCCCAATGCAGCGCTGCCCTATCGGATTTCGCGTTTGACCCCTTCCCACCAACGCTCCTACAATCCGAATACTCTGCATGCGAACTTATTTTCCGAGGTTCCACACATGCCACTAATGTCGGCTAGAAAACTCGCGATCCATTGCGCCTTCCTGGCAATGACGCTGGCGTTCGCCTACGGACAATCCGCAGCCGCCGCCCACCACGAAGTCGTGATCAAGAACGCCACCGTGATGACCGTGACGCACGGCAACATCAAGAACGGCTCAATCTATATCAAGGACGGCAAGATCGCCGCAGTCGGCGAAGCCGTGAACGCACCCGCGAGCGCCACCGTCATTGATGCCGGAGGCAAGTACCTGACTCCCGGCATAGTCGATTCGCACTCGCACATCGCGCTCGATGATGACGTCAACGAAGCCACCAGTCCGATCACGCCGCAGATGATGATGAAAGATGCCTTCGATTATCAGGACAAAGCCATCTACCGCGCGCTGGCCGGCGGCGTAACCACCTCGCTCCTGTTGCACGGATCGGCCAACATGATCGGCGGCCAAGCCGTCGTCATTAAACATAAGTACGGAGCCGCGCGCGATGAAATGCTTTTCCCCAATGCGCCCAGGTCGATCAAGTTCGCCAGCGGCGAGAATCCCAAGCGCGTCTATGGCAGCCGCGATCAATTGCCTTCGACTCGCATGGGTAATTTTGCCGTGCAGCGCGAAGCGCTGGTCCAGGCGCAAGACTACATGCGCGAGTGGGACAACTACAACGAGAAGATCAAGCGCAACAAAGACGACAAAGATGCTACCCCGCCGAAGCACGACCTGAAGCTCGAAGCGCTCGCCGACGTTCTGCGCGGCAAATTGATGGTGCAAATCCACTGCTATCGCGCCGACGAGATGCTGACCGAAATCGCCATGGCCAAGGAATTCGGCTACAACCTGCGCGCCTTTCACCACGCCCTCGAAGCCTACAAAATCGCCGACCAGCTCGCCGCCAACAATATCGGCATCGCAACTTTTTCCGATTGGTGGGGCTATAAGCAGGAGGCTTGGGACGCCATCCCGTGGAATGCCGTGATGGCCATGCGCAAAGGCGTGCGCGTCGCGATCAAGAGCGACTCCGGAGACTACGACCGCCGCCTCAATCAGGAAGCCGCCAAGACCATGCGTTACGGTGGCGCCACCGAAGAAGAAGCCTTGAAGATGATTACGCTGAACGCCGCCTGGATTGTCGGCGTAGATGATCGCGTCGGCTCGATTGATGTCGGCAAGGATGCCGACCTCGTGATCTGGGATGGATATCCGCTGTCGAGCTATGGGGTGCCCGAAAAAGTTCTGATCGATGGCGAAGTGTACTTCGACCGCACGCTGCCGGGCCTGGGAACCACACACTATAAGGAGGGAGAGTAATGCAGTTCGCTAAGAATCTCTCTGTCATCCTGAGCGGAGTGGCCGCTGTGCGAAGCACAGCAGCCGCGGAGTCGAAGGACCCCTACTCCCACCTCAATGCTCGGCCCGGTTCAAGCAAGCCCGTGTGGAGCGGACACTCCTGTCCGCTGCCTTTGCTCTTGATCTTGTTTTTGATCTTGTCAACCCTATCGACGCCAGCCTTCGCCCAAGACAAACCCATAGCCCTCAAAGGCGGCAAGCTCCTGACCGTAACCCACGGCGCAATCGAGAACGGGGTGATCGTCATGCAAGGCGGAAAGATCACTGCTGTCGGAGCCGCAACTTCCGTCAACATCCCCAGCAACGCCCAGGTCATCGACACCACCGGCATGACCATCTATCCCGGTCTCATCGATTCCGAAACCCAACTTGGACTCACCGAAATCTCCGCCGAACAAACCACCAACGATCTGGTCGAACTGAGCGACGAGATCATGCCGCACATGCACACCGCCGAGGCGTTCCACGCGGAGTCGGTACTGATCCCGGTGGCCCGCATGAACGGCATCACCAATGCCGTCGTCGCTCCCGATGGCAAAGACACTTTGCCCGGCCAGGATTCTTTCATCCAACTCGCCGGAGCCAATGCCACGGAAATGCTGCTGATCCGCGACAACGCCATGCCTCTCAACTTCACCGGCGATCAGCGCCGCAATAAAGGAGGTTTCGACAAGCAAAAGTTTCCGGCGACACGCATGGGTCTGGCGGCGCAACTGCGCCAGGCCTTCATCGATGCCGAAGACTACAAAACGAAGTGGGCGGAATACGATCGCAAGAAAGCCGATGGCGCCCAAAATCAGAATAATAATAAAGACAAGAAGTCCGAGCCCACCGCTCCCAAGCACGATCTCAAATCGGAAGCGCTGATCCCCTATCTCGAAGGCAAAAAAACCATCGTGCTCGCCGCCGAAAGCCCCAGCGATCTTCAAACTGCTGTCAGTCTCGCCAACGAATTCAAGCTGAAGTTCGTGCTCAACCATATCAGCCACTCGCAGCCCGTCCTCGACTACGTGGCCAGCCTCAAGGTGCCGGTGATCGTCGGACCCATCTACGAAGCTCCGAAAGAAGACGAGCGCTACGACGCCGTCTACAGCCTTCCGGCGCAGCTTTATAAACGCGGAGTCAAGATCGTGTTCGCTTCCTACTCAGCGCACAACGTGCGCAATCTGCCCGACCAGGCCGGATTCGCCACAGCCTTCGGACTTCCCTACGAAGAAGCGCTCAAGGCAATCACCATCAACGCCGCCGAAATCTGGGGAGTAGCCGACCAACTCGGCTCGCTCGACGTCGGCAAGACCGCCAACGTCGTGGTTGCAAACGGCGATCCGCTGGACGTGAAAACCGACGTCAAGCAGGTCTTCATCCAAGGACGAGCAATCCCAATGATCGACCGCCAGACGCAGTTGCGGGATGAGTATTCCAAGTGATGCGATGCGCTCTCGACGCCATCCATGAATTGTCATCCTGAGCGGAGCAACTGCTTCGCGGAACGCGAAGCAGTCGCGGAGTCGAAGAGCCTGCCCTGAGCTTGCCGAAGGGACCCCTACACCCGGCACACAGTTTGGAGGGAGTAGGGGTCCTTCGCTTCGCTCAGGATGACAAAGCTGGACGAATTCAGCTCTCGAAGACGATGCCAAACGTTTGACCGCTCTCCTCGCTGCCAATTAGGATTCCGTAGTGATCCTCACGCAAACCAGTTTTCGTCCGTACCGTCCTTTGCATAGTTTCCCATTCCCTTTTAGACTACTGGTTTCGACTTCATTCGAGCGCTTGAAGAACGGGCGGTCGTAATTCAGCAGTCGTAATTAGCAAAAGCGGTCCGCAACCCGGACCCGCGATTCCACAGACTTAGAAACGAGGAGAAACAATGGCAGCCGTTGATGAAAAAGTGAAACAGATTATCGTCGAGCAGTTGGGTGTGGACGAAGGCGAGGTTACGCCCAGCGCCTCATTCGTGGATGACCTCGGCGCCGATTCGCTTGACACCGTCGAGCTCGTGATGGCCTTTGAAGAGGCCTTCGACATCGAAATCCCCGACGAGGATGCGGAGAAAATTCGCACCGTGTCGGATGCCGTCGACTACATCGGCAAGCACGCGAAAGCGGGCAAGTAGTTTGCGCAGGCGTCGTCCGTGTGGTGACGGGGCTCCGCCCCGTCCCAGACCGCATCGGCTTTACAGCCTGCTGAAAAAATCAAGGTTCGTATCAGGGCACGGCTTCAGCCGTGCCGCAAAGAGCCACTAGAAACGAGGGCTTTAGCCCCTGAGGGAGCCGGCGCCGAACTCCCTTGGCCCATCGATGAGAATGGCCTTAACCGAATTCGGAGACTAATCTGCCAATTAACCAACAACGAAGGGTCGTCATCACCGGCATCGGTCTGCTCTGCTCCGTGGGCCATACCACCGCCGCAGTATGGCAGGCGCTGCTCGCCGGCAAGAGCGGCGTCGATCGCATCACCGCATTCGACGCCTCCGCCTTCGCCTGCCAGATCGCTGCCGAGGTTCGCAACTTTGATCCCTTCCAATTCATCGAGAAAAAAGAAGTGAAGAAAATGGGACGCTTCATTCACTTCGCCATTGCCGCCTCCGATGAAGCGATGAAAATGTCGCAGCTGAAAATCACTCCCGAAATCGCCGAGAACGTAGGCGTCCATATCGGCTCCGGCATCGGCGGATTCGACGTGATCGAACGCGAACACACCGCGCTCCTCGAGGGCGGACCCCGCAAGATCTCGCCCTTCTTCATTCCCGCCGCCATCGTCAACCTCGCCGCTGGACACGTCTCCATGCGCTTCGGCGCCAAGGGTCCGAACGAAGCAACGGCCACGGCCTGCACTACCAGCGCCCACTCCATCGGCGATTCCATGCGCATCATCCAGCACGGCGATGCCGACGTAATGATTGCCGGAGGCTCTGAAGCGGCGATCACTCCCATGGGCGTAGGCGGATTCGCCGCTATGCGCGCGCTTTCCACGCGCAATGACGATCCCGCCCGCGCCAGCCGTCCCTGGGATAAAGATCGCGACGGCTTCGTCATGGGCGAAGGCGCCGGCATCCTGGTTCTCGAAGAACTCGAACATGCCCGCCGCCGCGGCGCTCCCATTCTGGCGGAGTTAGTCGGCTACGGTATGTCCGCGGACGCGTATCACATGACGCAACCCGCCCCGGAACACGAAGGCGGTTTCCGCGTCATGCGCAACGCCCTGCGCGACGCAAAGCTGGACGCGAGCGTAGTCGGCTACGTCAACGCCCACGGCACCTCGACCCCCATCGGCGACACCCTCGAAGCCCATGCCATAAGAAACTTATTTGGAAACAAAGTTCCGGTGAGTTCCACCAAGTCCATGACCGGCCATCTGCTCGGCGGAGCCGGAGGGTTAGAGGCGGGAGTTACCGTGCTGGCATTGCGCGATCAGATCCTGCCCCCGACCATCAACCTCGAGAATCAGGATCCCGAAACCGACAACATGGATTTCGTTCCCCACCATGCCCGCAAAACCGATTTCGAATACGCCATGTCAAATTCCTTCGGCTTCGGCGGCACCAACGGCGCGCTGCTCTTCCGCCGCTGGAAAGAATAAGAACTAAGAAGGTCAGAGGTTAGAGGTCAGATTGCAGAAGTAACACCAGCAATCTGTCATCCTGAGCGCAGCAGACGCTTCGCGGAACGCGAAGCGACTTCGGAGTCGAAGGACCCCTTCACCCTTTCCCAAGCCACGGACGCCGCAGGGAGTTTCCACCACGATCCCAGCAGTCCACGCTAATCCTTCTTCATCGCGTCGATCGTCACATACAGCTGCCCCGTGTCCGTCACCTCGACGTATGGCTTCCCGGTATGTTTGCTGCTCACCACCCAGATTGTCGGAGTGTGGTCAATGTGCAGGCTCGTCCCCAAATCTTTGTCCGCCCGCACCAACCCCGCCAGCTTGCCATCCGGATCCACCACGAACGGCAAACCGATCTTGTGATCGGAGGCGAACCTTTCCGCAAATCCCCGCAGACTCTGGGGGGTGATTTCCAGTTGGTGCGCAAACACAGTTTCGCGGAACGCATTTCCGATCTCCTTGGAATGCGTGTCGAAGTAGCGCGCCAGCACCGCCGCCTCGAACGACCAGTTGTGCATCGGCAGCGGAAAATCGTGCTGCACCAGCGGAATCTTATAATTCCGCGAAGCCATCGCCAGCAGCGGCGCAACCATGCCGCATCGCGGACATTGCAGATCTTCGAAAACGACGATCGCCATCGTCGCCCCCTTCGGCGGCCGCAACGCCTCCGGCACATCCTGCGCAAAAACCGGCACGCCAAGCAGAACCAGACAGGCGAAAACAAGAGACGGCAGAAGCAGCGACACTAAACGCGGTAACAGTCGTCGAATCTTCATAGTTGTATTTGGATGCATCGAACCGAGAATATTCTATGGTAACGAATTCAGCCTATTCGCGCATCCGAAGCGTCTGCCCTGGGCTCGCGTATCGGCAACTTTCTCGCACACCGGGCGGCCGATTCCGCAAGCTCACTTCAAGTCCGAACCCGGCTCGAGGTTGTAAAAATAATAGAAGCGCAGCCCGAGAAGCTTGCCAGGAAATTCTTTCGGCAATGGTGGGAACGGAGTCGATGCCGTGATACTAGCCATCGCCGCCCGGTCGAGCCCAACGTCGCCGGAAGTCGTGTCCCTCACCAGGCCTTGCACGGTGCCATCCTTCATGATGACAAATTCCAGCGCAAGCTTGCCCTGTTTCAAGATTGGCGGATACACCGACGGCGGCATCAGCGTATACCAGTTCTGTTTCACAATTTGCACGATCCGCGTCATATAAGGCCCGAAGTCCACGCCCATCGTGTCGGTAAGGATTTCCGCCGGAGCCAGCGCCTTGTATCCACCCTGGCCCCGCGTCAACCCGTAATCGCCCCCGTTTCCCGAACCACCGTAGTGCCCGCGGTTCTCCGCCGCCGCCCGCTCTGCCTGTTCGATCGCCGAGCCCGCCGTCATTTGCGCATTAAAATTCGGCATCGGCCTGCTCTGCGGAGGTGTCTGTAACCGCGCCGTCTGATCGCTCGGCTGTGGTTGCGCAAATCCCGAACTCTGCTGCGGATTCTCCTGCGCCTGCTGCGGATTCTGCGGCGGCTGGCCCTGCGCCGGTGGCTGCGGCGTGTTCGCGCCCGGCTGTCCCGGATGGGCGCTCTGCAGTATCTTCTTCAATTCTTCGCGATTGATCTGCGGCGCTTTGCTGGTCGCGATGCGGTCCTTATCCGATATCACCTTCGCATCGGGACGCCGCGCCACCTTCTGCTCATCCGGCGGCAACTCCAAAAACGTCGCGTCTTTCGACTGGTCTGCATTCGTCGAAATCGCCAGATCTACCGTCCGGTGCGGCAGCAGATCCATCAACTTCTGGCTGTTCCACAAAAGAATGATCACCATCAAATGCAGGATGACCGACAACCACAACGCCTCGCGCTTGCGCGCCCGCGAGAGATCGTCCTGCAACTGAATCAGAAGATGCGGAACATCGTCAGGATTGAACCCGCGGTAAGCCGTCTCCCAGTGCTGCGCTTCAAACAAATCGCGCTGTTCCGGTTGCTCCCCAGCCGGAGTCACTGCTTCGCCAGACGATGCTTCGCCGGACGATGCTTCGCGAGACAATGGATCGCGAGACGGAATTTGCGTGACTGGCATCAGGCAGAGACTATACAGCTTAGAGCCGCGGGCAGTCTCCAGGGTTGCGTAACATGTTGCGTAACATGTTGCGCCAGTTAGGCGCAGGAGTTTACGCGCAAAATTCCTGCGTAAAGTTACGTAAACGATGGAGTTGCGACCGCCAATTCTATTGTCGCATTTTTTGCGCCCCCCGAGTGAGTACCTGGGTAATACCCCAGGCAGCAAGCAGGCCGGTGTAAATGGGATTCGTATCAGGGCATCGCTTCAGCGATGCCGACAGTTTCATCGCAATCAGACGCCCCTTTAGGGGCTGGGCATCAGAGGTGAGTTCTTCACCGTACAATGTTCTGACGGTACAATATCCATTGTGGTTTGGCATATGGTTCACCAGGCAACTCGCCTTCCCAGCATAGCCGTATCGATTGTCGGAATCTCGATTGTCGGAACCGCCCTGCTCGCCACTCCCAGCCAAATTCTCGCCCAGCGCGGCGGTGGTGGAGGCGGACGTGGCGCGCCGAGCACCGGCATCTCCGGCGGCGTTGCCGGTAATCGTCCCGACGGAGTCAGCGACAGCGACGGCCTCAAGGACTTTCACCGCGCCATCGCCATTCAAGCCACCGCCGATCAGCGCGCCGCGTTCGCCAGGATCGTGCAATACACCGACGCTGCCAACAATCAGCTGCTGGATTTTCGCAAGTCTCTGCCGCAAGTCCCCGCTTCGGTGGCATCGGCATTGACCGATCGCGCCTCCACGCTCGATCAGGCGCTTGAAAAAGCTCGCGCCGGCAGCCAGAATTTTCTAGCGTCGTTTTCTCCCGCTCAAAAATCCGGGTTGCAGGAACTCACCAGGAAACTCGGAAAAGCGGATTCCGATCTGGACAAACAAATCAAGACGCTCGATCAAATCGTCCATACCGCGAAGTCAGAAACCGAACCGATCGCTAACTCTGCTAGCGCTCTCGACAAGGCGCTCGCCAGCTTCCAAAGCGAGCAACTCGCGCTTGGCAAAGAAATGAGCATCCTCTTTCCCGACCCCGGCCAGGGCGTCACCTTCAGCCTGCCTCCGGTAACCAACTCGATCCGCATCGCCGGTCAGTCCGTCTACTTCCCAGTCTCGGGAGCCGTCGTCTCTCGCGCCCTTCCTGAGACGTCCGTGCCCGCCGCGTCCGTTGGGACGTCCGTTCCCGCGACGTCCGGCCCTGAGAAGTCCGGCCTTGAGAAGTCCGCCCAAAGCGCCCTCAATCTCTTCAGTCTCAAGCTCGTCGCCGATCTCTCGGACCTGCAACATAACATCACCGGCATTCTCCGCTCCCAACTCACCCGCTCTCCGCGCTGCGGTGAACGCATCGAAATTCAGCAAGCGACGCTCACGCCTCTAGCTCCCGCCAGCCTCGTCGTAGCGAACCTGCATTTCGAACGGTGGGCCTGTCCGCTTGGGACAAGCCAGGGGCAAAACCCCATCGAAGTGTCCGGCGGCGACGCCACTCTCGAGGTCAAGCTCACCCCGTCGGTCAACCAAAATACTGGCGTAAATAGTGCTGGCCTGGGTAACACTGGCTTGGGTAACACTGGCTTGGGTAACACTGGCCTGCGTAATATCGGCTTGGTTCTCACCTCCGAAATCACCCGGGTCGAAGCCGAAGGTTTCCTCCGCGATTTGCTCCGCTCCGGTGACCTCGGGGTCACCCTGCGCGAGCAAATCGCCGCCTCCGTTCTCTCCGCCCTGGAGAAGGGCGCAGACCTCAAGGCCACACTTCCCCCCGTCGCGCAGCCGTCCGCCACCATCCAGAAAGTGCTGTTTCAGGATGACGGTGCCGACCAGATGAGCATGGTTCTCGACGGTCAGCTGCAATTCTCCGACGAGCAAACCCAACAATTCGCCGCCCAACTCAAGCAACGCCTGGCTGCCCAGGGAACAACGTCGCCCTAAGCCATTCTGCGGACGGGTAGTGGTGCAGTTTGAATTGGTTTTGAAAAGGGCACGGCTTCACAGGCTGCGGACGAACTCGACGTTGCACTTGATTTTGGGTGGGTAGCGGTTCACCGCTTGTGCGCTTGATTTTGGGTGGCGCAGCGGTTCACCGCTGCGATAACCGCCTTGTTTAGAATGCGGCTTTAGCCGCTGAGGGACGGCAATTTTCAAATTGCCACTCTTTGTAAAGTTACGCAAAGATTTGTCCAAATCCTGTTTCTCACGCAACTTCCAGTTCATAAACCCGTTCATAGATGTAGACACCTCGTCTCGAAAAAGGAGATACCCATGCTCAAGAAGCACCTTCTCATTCTTCTCGCGGCCAGCCTGATCTCGATCGCCGCGCCTCTAGCGGGCGCCCAGTCCAACGACAGCCAGTCCCCGCCCAACAATCAGCAGCCAGCGGAGGGCAGAATTGGCGGCCACCATGGCCCCGATCCTGCCCAACGAACCCAGGAGCTAACCAGGAAACTCAATCTGACTTCTGATCAGCAAACCAAAGTGCAGAACATCCTCGAGTCCGAGCGCTCACAGATGGAGAACGTCCGCCATGACACTTCTGTTCCCCCGCAGGATCGCCACACTAAAATGATGGACATTCGCCAGACGAGCGACACGCAGATCCGAGCGCTACTCGACTCGACCCAGCAGAAGAAGTGGGACGAAATGCAGGCCAATCGTCGACAAATGGGGCAAGGCCATCGCCACGGCGGCGACCAGCAGAGCCCACCACCGCAGCAATAAAACGAGGTCAGAGGTCAGAGGTCAGATTGCAGAGATAAAAAACTCGTGGTTTTACTTCTGCAATCTGACCTCTGACTTCTGCAATCTCCCCACCCCGATCCGTCCCGCATGCCGCCCAATCTCCTCCAGAATCGCCAGCCCAAGCTCCAGCGCTCTCCGCCCATCCTCCAATGAAACCACGGGACGCGACCGCTCCCGCACCGACTGCAGAAACGCCGTGACCTCTGCCAGCAGCGGCTCCTCCGCCGTAATTGGAGGGTTAGCCATCGAAATCTGCGGATTCACAGAGGGTTGGGATTTACCAAGCTGGGTGCCCCATTCTAACGTCGCGTTTTGTGCGACGTTAGGGTGGGGTTTTTCGTTAGGGTGGGACCCTCCCGCGCCTCCCACCGAGAACACCAGCACGTCCTGCCGTCCATAATCGACCGAAATATACTGCCCCGCCTGAAAAAACCGCAGCTTGCGGACGCGTTCCGTCGAAACCCGGCTAGCCGTGAAATTAGCCACACATCCCGATTCAAACTCGATGCGCACATTCGCGATATCGACCTTGCCCGAAAGAATCGGCAGCCCCACTGCCCGGATTTCCTTCACCTCCGACTTCACGAACGTCAGCACAATGTCGAGGTCGTGGATCATCAGGTCCAGCACCACGTCCACATCCAGAGCTCGCGGAGAAAACACGCTAAGCCGATGCACCTCAAAAAACATGGGACGATTGATCAAAGGCAAAGTAGCCCGCACCGCCGGATTGAAACGCTCCAGATGCCCCACCTGCGCCACCCGCTCGTGCTCGCGTGCCACCCGAATCAATTCGTCGGCTTCGTCGAGCGTCGCCGCCAGCGGCTTTTCAATCAGCACGTCGACCCCGGCTTCCATCAAAGCGCGCGCGACCTCCAGATGCAGCACCGTCGGCGCCGCAACTGAAGCCGCTTGCACTTCGCTGTGCGTGGTGAGCATCTGCTCCACCGACCCAAACGCCTTGCAGCCGAACTCGCGCGCCATCGCGTCAGCCCGCGCCGTATCCGGATCGACCACCCCCACCAGCCGCACCCTGCCCGCCTGCTGTAGCTGCCGATAGATACGAGCGTGATTGCGCCCGAAAGCCCCCACGCCAACCACCGCAACATTAATAGGAAATTCTTTACTCAGAGATTCTTTACTCAGATGAGTGCTCCGAAAAGAAGAAATAACGCGTTATTGTCGCACGAAACAACTCTCCAAACTCGTGTCATCCTGAGCGCAGCCCGGCCAAGCGCGAAGCGATTGGCCCGGTGGAGTCGAAGGACCCCTACTCCCTTTGATCCGCCGCCGGGTGCCTGATTACATAACCGTGTCGGCCGGGCGCCCCATTCTAACGTCGCGCCTTTTGCGACGTTAGAGTGGGAGCCACACCGCTTCCGCCGCAGCGATTTCTCTTCACATCTTCTTCAGCAGCGCAATCTGCCCCGCATGATACAGTTCGTGCTGCACCACGCCATGCAGCATGTAGTAAAACGTGTAATGCGCTCCCGTTTTGCCCGGAACCATATCACCCAGCCGCGAGTCGGGCAGACCAGCGACGGCCGAGACCAGTTTCTCGTGACCGCTCCGCACCTGTTCCAGAGCCTTGCGCCATGCCCCCTCGCTCGCATCCCTAACCAGC
>JBEKXC010000024.1:0-31193 GCA_049512435.1 Terriglobales bacterium
GCCTGGACTCGCGATCAAGATGGCACGCGCGTCATCATGGGGCTGCGGCACCGGAAGTTCCCCGTCGAGGGCGTGCAGTTCCATCCCGAGAGCGTGCTTACGGACGAGGGAAAGAAACTGGTAGCGAATTTCCTGCGGAGTTAATCCCAGTCAGCGCTCAATGAGTTCTATAAAAAGGGATGTCAAGAAAAAACCTCTGCCTCGACCAGAGGCCAGAAGATTTGTGTCTCGAAGGCGCCTTTTATATTGCGTGAAATGGCGATTTTGCGACAACAATCGCAGCCCAAGGCTCCGTTCTTACTCAAGAACGGCAACGGCTTCAATCTCGATCAGGAAATCTTTGCTGGCCAGAGTGGATACCCCGATCCAAGTGCTGGTCGGCAGATTCTCTGCCGGGAAGAAGCTGAGTAAGGCTTCACGCACCGATCGGGCGTTGTGGATCTGGTCGCCCACGATATACAAACGCAGGGAAACGATATCAGTCCGACTCCCGCCGGCTGCTGCGACGGCAACCTCGATGTTCTCCAAAGCTTGACGGGTCTGAACCCCCAGATCGGCGGGATCGGTGATCTGTTGGATAGCGTTCCAACCCACCTGACCGGATACGTAAACCGTAGTTTTTCCCAGCGTGGCGACTCCCTGAGAGAAACCATACTGCTGACTTGGAAAGAGAGCGCGGGGATTCAGATATGTCTTCGACATGGTTACTTCCTATCCTGGTGGGGGAAACCGCATGACAGGAATACCTCGCGGCACCTAGCTTCCCGGTATTATTGGGCCACTAAAGATTGTGGGATCGGCGTGCGTATCAAAACCTGAGATCAGGGGATCGATTTGAAAATGGTCGGGACGGCGAGATTTGAACTCGCGACCCCTTGCACCCCAAGCAAGTGCGCTACCAGGCTGCGCTACGTCCCGATCCTACCTAAAGATGATCCTACCTAAAATGGAATCCGCTGCCCAGAACGAAGACGACAGCGTGGGGTTCGACTTTCAAATTCTACACCAGTCGACAGCCACCGCGCCTCCGTCACAAACGTAGAGTGATGAGCATCACCTCGAAACAACCCCTCTTCGCGTCAACATGATATCGACTCAGGTTGTGGACGCGGGGGGGCGGGATTCTTGGCAATTCTAGTAACCGGCGGAGCAGGCTATATCGGCAGCCATGCGGCGCGCGCTCTGCGGCGTTCCGGCTACCAGGTCGTGCTCTACGACAATCTCTCCACCGGGTTTCGCCGCCTGGCGCAAGGCTTCGAACTTGTGCAAGGAGACATCGCCGACGATGCCACGCTCCGGCCAGTGCTCAAGCGCGTGGACGCGGTCATGCACTTCGCCGCCCACGCCTATGTGGGAGAGTCGGTCGAGCATCCGCGCAAATATTTCCGCAACAATGTCCTAGGCGCGCTCAGCCTCCTGAACTCCGCGCTGGACGCCGGTATCCGGGACTTCGTGTTTTCCTCCACCTGTGCCGTATACGGCATCCCCAAGCAGATTCCAATCAAGCAAGTTCCGATCCGATTTCCGGTCGAAGTTCCGATCCAAGTTCCGATAACCGAGCAGACCGCGCGCGAGCCGGTAAATCCCTATGGCGCGTCGAAGCTTTTTTTCGAAAATGCGCTCGAGGCTTACCACCGCGCCTATGGACTACGCTCGGTGAGGCTGCGCTATTTCAACGCTGCCGGAGCCGATGAAAGCGGCGAGATTGGCGAGCTTCACGATCCCGAAACGCACCTGATTCCGCTCGCTCTCGCCGCCTCCACCGGGAATGGAGTTAAGCTGCAAATCCCCAAATTGCAAATCCCCAAGCTGCAGATCTATGGATCCGACTATCCGACTCCGGATGGCACCTGCATCCGCGACTACATTCATGTGAACGATCTTGCCGATGCCCACGTGCGGGCATTGCAACATCTCGAAAAAGGCGGTGACTCGCTGGCCATCAATCTGGGAACAGGCCGAGGACATTCCGTTCTAGAAGTTATCCAAGCGGTGGAAAACGCCACTGGACGGCCGGTTCGCCGGGCGATCGGGCCGCGGCGCCCGGGCGATCCTCCGGTGCTGGTAGCCGATGCAGCGAACGCGCAAAGAGTGCTGGGATGGACTGCCAAACGCAATCTAGCGGACATCGTATCGAGTGCGTGGGCGTGGATGCGGAAGAATCGCGCAAGGCGCGCTGCTTAGGGTAATCCCAAACTGCCGTACGACCTCGGATAGGTCACGATGCCCCACGGCAGCTTGAATCCTTCGATCGTCTGGACCGGTTTGTACGAATTGGCGTCGATCACAACTACATTGTTCGACCGCCCGCAGGCCAGGAGAATCCTGGAGTCGTCCGGCGTAAATGTGAAGTGCCAGCATCTCTTGCCTGTCGGTACCTCGGCGAGCAGTTGGAGAGAATCCGCCGAAAACACCTGGAGCTTGCCTGCCAGCGCCGCCGAAACGAAAATGCGTTTGCCCGCGCGGTCGAATGCCAGTCCATAGGGCTTCGCTGCTGTCGGCACAGATTTGATTACGTTGAAATTTTGATCCATCGTCAGCAATGTACCGGACGCTTCCATTGTCACCGCGTACCCGTTGCCCTGCGGGGAAACTTTCACGCCGCGCGGCCGGATTCCGTAAGCCTTTAGATCGACATCCCGCAGATGTCCGCCTGTGGCTTCGTCAAACACGCCAATGGTGTCCTGCGATTCGTTCGCCACCAACATCAGCTTTCCGTCGCGCGAAAATTCGAGGCCCTCCGTTTCCTGGCCGGCCGTGGAAACCGGTCCCGCAACCCAATCTCCGACACGGAATGAGGCGATCTGAGCAGGTGGCCCGTTTTCGTCATTATCGCCGGCTTTCGCGGCTCCCGGAGGTCCGCCATGCGAAGTGGGTTCGAAAGTCGCAAAGAGCCGATCGCCGGCGGGATCGATCTTGACAAATTCGGGGTTGTCCCCGATATGCATTCGCTTTACCAGGCTGAGGCGCGGCGTACTGAAGATGGCCAGGTCGCGGGTGTTTTTGTTGGATGTGATGACGTATGCGCCGTCAAACGTCACAGCAAGACCTCTCGGCTCAATATCGCTTGGTTGGACCCTGCGGATCACCTTCAGGGTGTTCAAGTCAATCACGCTGATGCCGCCCTCCTCCTCGCTCACATAGGCAACGTTGGTCGGAACTTTCTGGTAGTGCATCCAGAGAAGTGTTGCCGCCATGGCAACCACAATAATCGCCGACAACCAAAGCCCAATTTTTCTGGAACCCATCACAAATCCTTTCTCGATACCTGTGTGGCGATTCTAAACGCATTACACGTGCTCCTGGCCCGAGTTATGCAGGGTCGCGCTATCGACGCTAGAAACTGGTCGTGAGGCGCATGGCGACGCTCCGTGACGGGCCGATGGCGTTGCCGGAGAAAAGCCCGCCGAAGTCGATGACGTCGAGGACATTGTTCAGATTCTGTCCGTCGATCTGAAAGCGCATATTCAAATGGTCGGACTTATAGACATCCGCACCAGCCGAGGCGTTGACCTGGAACGAAGGTGAGATTCGCCCGCGGGCGAAGTTAAGGCGATCGAACACCTGCTGTCCATATTCCATGAGCGCCAGGCTAGGGTCGCCATCGAACTGGAATGGCAATCCGGTATCGTATTGCATCCCGCATGCGATCCAGAGGCGCGGTTTGACCTGGTAGCGAAGGCGTCCGCGAACCGTGTGGCGCTGGTCCTGCGAATCCGGAAAATGGCCGCTGGCCGGTATTCCCACCGCATCATCGCCTAGAAACAAGCCGCCTGTCACCGGATACCAGGCTTGACCAACAGTGTAGGAATAGCTCAAGAAACCCGAAAGGCGATGCCAGTCGGGAAGATCGATCTTTGTTTCTGCCCCATAAATGACGGCCTTCTGAAATGCAATCGGGAAGCTGATAGTCGTGTTAACGATCTGGTTGTCATCCGCATAGTTGGCAACGAGGCGCCGGAAATAGTTGGTATCCAGCTTGATCTTCCCGTGGAATACCTTCGTCAAGCCCGCTTCATAGTAGTTTCCTTCGGAGGGTTCGACCGGCAGTTTGAGGAAATTCGAGTCAAG
The DNA here is from genome assembly GCA_049512435.1 of Terriglobales bacterium. Lineage (GTDB taxonomy): Bacteria > Acidobacteriota > Terriglobia > Terriglobales > Acidobacteriaceae > Acidiflorens. Next base: position 4,072 of record JBEKXC010000024.1, read on the forward strand.
AGCCTCAACTGCGGTTGAACTTGAAAGTAGAAGGTTTTCGAAAGATGGAGTCTGGAAAATCCGGTCATAGGAGAAATGCAGGACGAGGTCGGCCGACGGAACGTAGCGCGAAATCGCGAAGCGTGGTTCCACCGCGTGACGGTTTAACAAAAGCTGATAGTGGTCCCAGCGCAGCCCGACACTGATAGTCACATTCCTGAGACGAATCTGGTCCTGAACAAATACGGATTGCTCGAGATCGGGCCGGTTCGCTGCGAAAGCAAATGTCAGAGGGGTGCTGGAGTCGAATTGGTTCTCATCCGCAGGGATATCCGGGATGTTATAGCTGAAGTTCTCATTCAGAAATATGTTGTCCGACTCAAATCCAAATTTCCATTCGTTCCGGCCGTGATTGATGGTTGCCGTGCCCTTGAAATATCCTTCGCGAAAAAAATTGTGCTGGTAGACCGCGATGGGATCCGAATCTGGGCTGGAGTTGAAATCATTCGCGTTATCGCGGACCATCGTTCGAAAATCGGCGACGGCATTAGACGAAAATGTGTGCTGATAAGAGGCGATTCCCATCGTTTCAATGTTGTCGGCAGTTTGACGCTGGCACGGAGGCTGCGGAGGCTGCCAAGTCACCCCTGGCGGAGGCTGATTGCACCCATCAGGCGGCCCCTCTATTTGCTGTACCTGTTCGTTCGGAATATCGTAGCGCGACAACTCATGGCGAACGATGAATCGTAAGCGATCCTTCGGCGTCAAGTCGCGATCATAGTTCATCGAAAAATCGCCCAGCGTACCCGTGTTCAAATAGTTTTCGGGAACCACCGGATTCAGATAGTGGTCGGTCATACTGCCACTGGCGCTGGCGCCAAAAGTATTCTTGCCCCATGCGTACTGCCCCTGCGCGGAAACGCCGGCCGTATCGAAGCTGCCGCCAGAAAGCACTACCTGGCCGTGGAATCCTGGTTGTGAATCCTGCAGCGTGTTCACCTCGATCACCCCTCCCATTTTTCGTCCATACTCCGCGGGAATGCCCGCGGTATAGATGCTCAGAGATTGCACGTCGTCGGCGTCGATTGCGGGTCCGAAGCTGGGCGAGCGGTTATCCGTGAGGGGGATGCCATCGACCACAAACTGTGTCTGATACTCCGAGCCACGCGGATGCAGGACGGCATTGCCTTCGTACAGCCAGCCGGGCTGCGAATTTACCAAGTCCTGCAGGGACCGGCCTGGAATCGAACTGAGCCGGTTTTGAATGTCGTCAGAGCCTATCTGACTAACGGCTCCAGCTTGATCGGGGTCGACCAGTGTGTCGGGCGCAGTGACCGTTACCGATTCATTCACCGAAGGCAGCTTGAGTTGAATTGTGTATTCAGTTGGAATCGACGAATGAATGTCAACAGATTCGCTGGTGACGGCAAACCCCTGCTGCCTGACTTCGAGATGATAGATGCCATAAGGCAGGCGCCGCACATCCAGGCTACCCTGATCACTGGTCGCAAGATTATTTCTGTACTGACTTGCGTCGCTGACAATCTGCACCGTTGCTTTTACGCCAAGCCCGGCCGGATCGGTCACTTTAAGGCGCAATTCTCCACTATTGCTCTGGCAAAAAAGCGGCAACGCAAAGAGGACGAGAATCGCTGTAATTCTCTTCATGAAGAACCGGACTCTGTAGTTTAGCTGTTGTCGGGGCGGCGCTAAAAGATGTTCATGTCGGGATGGTTACTTGAGGGCAACGGCGCAGTTGTCAATTCCTCGTTGTTTAACGTACTCTGCCGCCCATGGGAAATCGCGCGCTGTCTGCATTGTTGTGCGTCTGCGTTTTGTTGCTCTGTTCTTCTCCGTTTCTCTGTTCCGCGCAGACGGCGCCTCATGGCTTCTCGCTGGAACAGGTAATGAGTTCGCCATTTCCTTCGAATCTTGTGGGCGCCGAACCCGCGGGACGCATCGCGTGGGTGTTTTCCGCCAAGGGCGAACGGAATGTGTGGGTCGCGGACGCTCCGGCTTTTGAGGCGCGGCAGGTAACGCACTATGTCGGTGACGACGGCATGCCGATTGCCGCTTTGAAGCTCACGCCTGACGGAAAGACCGCCGTCTACGCGCGCGGCACTGAGGTCAATAGCGCTGGAGAGACCGCCGATCCGACCAGCAATGTCGAAAAACCAGTGCAGCAGGTATGGGCGGTGGATGTGGACAAGGGCGAGCCGCATTGGGGTGAGCCGCGTTTGCTCGGGGACATGGGCTGCGATGAGGAAGGATGCGAGGACATTCAGATATCGCCGAGCGGCGAGTCCGCGGTTTGGTCAGCGAAGAAGCAGATCTGGATCGCGCCGATCTATGGTAAGAGCGATGCCAAAGCCAAAGCGCTTTTCTTCGCGCGTGGCAACAATTCGCAGCCCAAGTGGTCTCCCGACGGAAAGAAGATTGCCTTCGTCAGCGATCGGGGCGATCACAGCTTTATCGTCATTTACGAATTTGGCCGCAACACCCTGCGTTACGTCTCGCCCAGTGCCGACCGCGATCTGTATCCGCGCTGGTCGCCCGATGGCAGTCAGATCGCCTTCGTGCGGCTGGTTGGCAAGCAGGTGAAGCAGCCGGTGATTCCGCAGACGCCGCTGCCGTGGGCGATCTGGGTGTATGACGTCGCGAGCGATTCCGCCCGCGAGATCTGGAAGAGCGGTCCGGCCCTGGATGATTCGCTGCCGCAGTTGACCGAAGATGGGTCGTTTAAATTTGCGGCCAAGAATCGCATCGTTTTCTCTTCCGAACAAGACGGATGGAACCATCTTTACTCGGTCGCAACGACGGGTGGGCCCGTCGCGCTGCTGACTCCGGGAAAATTTGAGACCGAAGATGTTGCGCTGAGTTCGGATAAAACTTCCGTCATCTACTCCTCTAACCAAAATGATCTTGATCCTCGCGATATCGATCGTCGCCATCTGTGGCGAGTCAGCGTCGAAGGCGGAACCCCGCAAGCGCTGACTCGTGGCGAGACCATGGAGTGGACGCCACTCGAAATTGCAGGGAAAGTAGTGTGCCTGGGTTCGACGGCCACGACTCCAGCCATGCCCTACGTCGTGACCTCCTCCGGACGCAAGATGATCGCAAGAGCAGAGCTGCCGGCAGATTTCCCGATGCCCCAACTAGTCACACCGAAACAGGTAATCTTCAAAGCCGCGGACGGTTGGGAGATCCACGGGCAGCTGTTCGAGCCAAAGTCCGAGCCGAAAATAGAGCGACGGGCGCCACGCCCGTCCACTTCAAGCCCCGCGCTGATCTTTATTCATGGTGGATCGATGCGGCAGATGATGCTCGGTTTCCACTACATGGACTACTACCACAATGCCTACGCTATGAATCAGTATCTCGCGAGCCGCGGGTATGTGGTGCTGGCGGTCAACTACCGGACCGGCATTATGTACGGACGGCACTTTCGCGAACCGAAAGATGGAGGCCCCCGCGGCGGCGCCGAATATAAGGACATTGTCGCCGCGGGAAAATATCTGCAGAGTTTGCCGAACGTAGATGCGAAGAGAATCGGGCTGTGGGGTGGATCCTACGGCGGCTACCTCACCGCCATGGGCCTGGCACACGACTCCGATCTGTTTGCCGCCGGAGTCGATTTGCACGGAGTGCATGACTGGTCGGACTTCAAGGATGAAATTCCGGCGGACGCCCCCGATCATGACGACGCCGTCAAGCTGGCGTTTCAGTCGTCACCGAATGCGGCCATTGCGACCTGGAGATCGCCGGTGCTGCTCATCCAGGGAGACGACGATCGCAGTGTCCCTTTCTCGCAGACAGTCGATCTGTTGCAGCGCCTGCGTATTCAGAACGTGCACGTGGAAGAACTGATATTCCCCGATGAGATTCATGGGTTTCTGCTGTGGAAGAGCTGGATACGGGCCTATGGCGCGACGGAGGAGTTCTTTGGCAGGGAACTGAAGTAAGGAAATTTGTGATTTGCAATTCAAGACCAGAAGCACCAGACTCTCAATTACCAGTTGCAAATGCTTTCCGAATCCGCTCCCAAGTCATATCCAGCGCTTCGGGCAGCACTCTGGTCTCGCCGACGACGCTGAGAAAATTTGCGTCTGCTACCCAGCGCGGCAGCACGTGCATGTGGATGTGCCCGGCCACGCCCGCGCCTGCGGCCTTTCCGATATTCATTCCCAGATTGATGCCGTCGGGCGCGTAGAGCGTGCGCAGAATCGACTCCATTCTTTGGGTCAGAGCCATCATCTCGTGCGCGGCTTCGGTCGGGAGCTTCTGCAACTCATCCAGATGCGCGTAGGGCACGACCATGACATGTCCATTTGTGTATGGATAGGTATTGAGAATGACGTAGCAGTGCTGTCCGCGGTGGACGATGCGGGCTTGCTGATCGCTTTCTTTGGGGGCATCGCAGAATATACAGCCCGATATCCGGTCGGCGCCAGTGACATATGCGTAACGCCACGGAGTCCAGAGATGGTCCATTGGGGGAGGGTAGCAGAAGCGGCCTGCCTGGGGCGAACCGCTTTTCTGCTGGGTAGTGGTGCCGTGTGAATCGGTTTTGAAAGGGCACGGCTTCACAGCTTGCCGAAAAACCGGATGTTGCACTTGATTTTGGGTGGCGCAGCGGTTCACCGCTGCGATAACCGCCTTGTTTTGAATTCGGCTTTAGCCGCTGAGGGACGGCAATTTTAAAACTGCACCACTACCTTCTGCTGGATGGTCGAGGCGCTGTCGCCCCGCCAAAAGGTAGTAACCGGTTACCGGAAAATAAACTGGAGTGCCGGGGACAGCAGTGTGACGAATCTATGAATTTGTTGCCGTCTCTCCGAAATTAGCCAGAATCGCGTTTGACACTGTTCCAAAGCGGTTGCTATAGTCGATGAGTCCCTATTAGGACGCGGTTTCGAACCAGCTGGAATTGTCCCAGGGTCGTCCGCCAGGTCGGCCTCAACGCAACCTAATGACCACGCCAGCAGTCCGCTACACCACGTCCCGCATGAGTTGCGCGTGAACGCGCGCGACACAGAGGCTATGAACTTGTTCGACGACAGCACCGCCCACAATCTTGAATCCAGCGTTGAAACCATGACACCTGTCCACGATAATCACACCGGCGGCCCGGCCGTACTAGACGCTCCCGAGCACGCACAACCCTCACCTGTGGAACCTTTGGCTTCCGCCGCACCTGAAACTGTCGCTCCTCAGCATAAAACTGCCGAGACTTCCCCGAACGAGGTTGCTGGGGCTGGCAACGATGATTTTGCCGCCGCCCTCGAACACTTCGAGACTGAAACCGAGGAAGCGGTTGGCGAGGATCACGTAATCAAAGGTCGCGTGGTGAAACTGACCGCGACCCACGTCGTCGTCGATATCGGAGCGAAATCCGAAGGCATGCTGCCGATTGCGGAAGCTCTCGATCACGAAGGCAAACCGAAGTTCCAGCCCGGCGACGAGATCGACGTGATGCGGGAGAAGGGCGAAACCGAAGAGGGCTACGTCAACCTCTCGCACTTGAAAGCGCAGCGGCTGCGCTCGTGGGACGAGATTGAGCGCGCGTACACCGAAAAGAAGCCGATCAAGGGCGTAGTCCTTGAGCGCATCAAGGGCGGCCTCACCATTGACATTCAGGGCGCGCGCGCCTTCCTGCCGGGCTCGCAGGTGGACCTGCGTCCGATCCGCAATCTGGATGGGATGAAGGGTCAGACGATGGAAGTCGCCATCATCAAGCTCAACAAGAAGCGCGGCAACATCGTGGTTTCGCGCAAGCAGCTTCTGGAAGAAGAGCAGAACGAAAAGCGGGGCAAGACCCTTGAGCATCTCGAAGAAGGCAGCGTCCTGACCGGGATCGTCAAGAACCTGACTGAATACGGCGCGTTCGTCGACATGGGCGGAATCGATGGCCTGCTGCACATCACCGATATGTCCTGGGGACGACTGACGCATCCGCGCGATCTGGTGAACGTCGGCGACCAGATTCAGGTGAAGGTGCTGAAGTACGACAAAGACAAGCAGCGCGTCTCGCTCGGCTTCAAGCAGCTAACGCCCGATCCGTGGCTCGATGCCGAGCACCGCTATCCCGTAGGTGCGCACGTTCACGGCCGCGTGATCAGCGTCACCGATTACGGAGCCTTCGTCGAACTCGAACAGGGCATTGAAGGCTTGGTCCACGTGAGCGAAATGACCTGGTCGAAACGAATGAAGCATCCGTCGAAGCTGGTCAACGTGAACGACGAAGTGGATTGCGTCGTGCTGAGTGTGAACCCGACCGAGCGCCGCATATCGCTAGGCATGCGGCAACTGGCGTCCAACCCGTGGGACACGCTGCACGACAAATATCCGGTGGGAGCGACGGTCGAGGGTCGGGTGCGCAATCTGACTGAATTTGGCGCTTTCATTGAAATCGAAGACGGAATCGACGGCCTCGTGCATGTCAGCAACCTGAGCTGGACCACCCGGGTGAAGCATCCATCCGAGGTGTTGAAGAAGGGCGACAAGGTGAAGGCTGTAATCTTGGCCATTGAACCGGACAAGCGGCGCCTTTCGCTTGGCGTGAAGCAGATGCAGCCCGACGTTTGGGATTCGTTCTTCGCGAAGCACCGCGTCGGCGACATTGTGCATGGCAAGATTCTGCGCGTGGCGAATTTCGGCGCATTTGTCGAGATTGCCGAAGGCATCGAAGGGCTGTGTCACAATTCGGAGGCCGTGGATGCGAACGGACAGCCGATGCATCTGGAACCCGGTAGTGAGTTCGAGTTCAAGATCATCAAGATGAATCAGGAAGAGAAAAAAGTCGGCCTGAGCATCCGGGCGGTCGGCGAAGAAGCGTCGCGCCAGGAAGTCGAGTCCTACAAGCACCACCCCGCATCTTCTTCGTCGTCGTCCAACAGCACCACCATCGGCGACTTGATCTCGTGGAAACGGGCCGGCGGCGACAGCAACTAAGTTCTGCCCAATCAAATGGGATTTGTCATCCCGAGCGAAGCGGGATCTGCAGTTCGCCGCAGAATGCAGATCCCTCGCTCCGCTCGGGGTGACAATTCACAAAAGGTGTCGGGCTTGCACCGCTCCCGCCCCGACTTTTACCACGGGCTCCTCGCTGACTTGAGTCCGAGTTGAAACCTGCCTCATCCAAACCAGCATGAACTTGGAACTCGATGGAAAGCGCGCACTGGTTACAGGATCAACCGCGGGAATCGGATACGCCATCGCGGAAGCCCTGGCTCGTGAGGGCGCGGACGTGATTGTGAACGGGCGAACCGAAGCGCGGGTCGAGCAAGCGATTAAGGCGATTCTAACTTCTCATCCGCAGGCGAAGGTGGAAGGTCTCACCGCCGATCTTGGCAACGCCGACGGAGTCCGTGCCGCCGTCGAACGACTCCCCGATGTCGATATTCTCGTCAACAACCTGGGCATTTTCGAACCCAAGCCGTTTGAGCAAATTCCTGACGAAGACTGGTTCCGTTTTTTTGAGGTCAATGTCATGAGCGGGGTTCGCTTGTCCCGAAGCTATCTGCCGGGCATGAAAACGCGCAACTGGGGACGCATCGTTTTCATTTCCAGTGAATCGGCGGTGCAGATTCCGGCCGAGATGATTCACTATGGCATGACAAAAACTGCTCAGCTCGCGATTTCCCGCGGCCTGGCGGAGACCACCGCGGGCACGGGCGTCACCGTAAATGCCGTGCTGCCCGGGCCCACGGCTTCCGAAGGCGTAAATGAATTTGTCGATCGTATGGCGGCGGCTTCAAACAAGACAAAAGCGGAACTTGAGACAGAATTCTTTCGCAACATTCGTCCCAGTTCCTTGCTGCGGCGCTTCGCACGTCCGGACGAAGTGGCGGCCCTGGTGGTTTTCGTCTGCAGTCCGCTTTGCTCAGCCACGAATGGCGCCGCCCTTAGAGCCGATGGTGGCGTTGTACGCTCAATTCTCTGAAGGGCTTACTTAGCGTCCGCTTTGGCATTGATCTTCAAACTGATGTAGACCTCTGTACGGTCGTCAAACTGGCTGACCGTCTTGGTACCGCTTTTGCGGTTGTTGTACTGCGCGTACACTTCGTAATCGATGCTGGGCTGAAGTGCTGGAAAACGGTAGGTGCCCTCCGGGCCAACGATGTAGGTTTTCACGGAGCGGGTGTGGGTGTTGGTGAGATACACGACTGCGTTCGGCAAAGGATTGTCAGCGCCGTCCAGCACTTTGCCGGTGAGCAAGCGGGTTTTGTCTTCCTTCTTCGGATCGCGGCCAAACAGTTGCGCTGGAGCGGCCAATACCGAAGTCAAAGAGAGTGAGGCCGACAACATAACCAGCAACAAAGCTGCAACCACGATGATCGCATTCTTCATGAATTTTTCACGGTCGCCGATTCCCCAGCACCACGGTCACTACCAGTCTAAATGAAGACTCATGTCAGAGCGTTCGTCATCCTCGATATGCACGGTTACTTCAGAGCCCAGCTTTAACTGCCGGCCCGAGGGCAGCTTATAGCCCTTCACGTCGGCCCAGACGATGTAGTCGGCCTTGCCGGCGGGCACTCGCTGCGCGAACTCGCCGGAGTGATTGGAATAGAGCTCCCAACGGGCTTTTTTCTCGTCCGCCCGCCGGATTTTCACCTTGACCCCGTAGAGCGGGTGGTCGTCGGGATCCCAAACTGTTCCAAAGATTAGAGCGTAAGGCTTTGGCTTCTGGGGACCGCTAGCCCGCACGCTCGCAGAGGCCAGCAGAAACGCCAGTAGCAACCCGGACAGTGCCATGGCGACCGAGCACCGGGCGTTGGCGCTGGCGTTGACCTTGGTCTTGGCCTTGCGGAAATGCGCAGAATTCTTCAGGAATCTTCGTCCTCATCCTCTTCGTCGTCGGCGTCTTCGTCGTCCTCGTCTTCTTCGATCTCATCTTCGCCGACCACTTTGAGTTCGACAGGATTCACTGTAACCACCTCGAAGTCGGTACCGCACTCCGGGCAGGAGACGACCGCGCCTTCATCGACCTCATCTTCATCGATGTCGAGATCTGTCTCACATTCAGGACAGTACACCATGATTTCCTCCACGTTCGGGGTACCCTGTTATATTTAGTTTCTTCGTGAGGAAAAGGTCAAGTGGCTTACCAACAAAATTGTGAAATCGCCGAGTCTCCCAGTTCCGTTTACCCATCAAAGAGTCTTGTGGCAACCGTGCTGGTTGCGCTGGCGCTGGCGTTTTGCGCTCCGCTGTGCCGCGCTCAGGAAATCGCGCAGGAACAGGAACCGCTGGAACGACATGCTACGGCGCCTCGCCTCGCATCCGATCCGCACAGCGACCCGCATATCGCCGAGGCGATCCGGCAAGTTTCCGCGGAACGTATCCGGCAGACGATCGAGAAGCTGGTCAGTTTCGGGAACCGATCGACGATTTCCGCGCAGGATGAGGAATCCGTCAAAACGGGCAGGGGAATCGGCGCAGCGCGCGAGTGGATCAAGGCGGAGTTTGAGCGTTACTCCAAAAACTGTGGCGGCTGCCTGGAGGTTAAAACTGACACTTTTACCGAACCGCCCGGCGACCGCATCCCGAAACCGACGGAAATCACCAATGTTTATGCGGTGCTGCGCGGGTCCGACCCGAAACAGGCGGATCGCATCGTGCTGGTAACCGGCCATTACGACTCGCGCAACAGCGATACTTTTAATGGGACCGACCCTGCGCCGGGGGCGAACGACGATGGCAGCGGGACGGCGGTAAGCCTGGAATGCGCCCGGGTCTCGAGTGAGGCTGCCGGCAAACTCAAGTTCCCTGCGACGATTATTTTTCTGACGGTTGCCGGAGAAGAGCAAGGTCTAAATGGCAGCAAACACTTCGCCCAGATGGCGAAACAGCAGGGGTGGAAAATCGAATCAGTGTTGAACAATGACATTGTTGGAGGCAACATCGGGCCGGGTCAGGATGCCTCGGTGGTGCGTGTATTTTCGGAAGGGCTGCCAGCGGCGGCGAGTGAGGCAGAAATCAAGCGAATTCGAATGCTCGGCGGAGAGAATGACTCGCCTTCGCGCGAGTTGGCCCGCTACATTGCGGACGTCGGGCGCTCGTATGATGCCGGAGTGAAGCCGCTTCTGATCTTCCGGCTCGACCGCTTTCTGCGCGGAGGCGACCACTACTCTTTCAATCAGGCGGGTTTCGCCGCAGTGCGGTTCACCGAATTTCGCGAAAACTTTAATCATCAACATCAGAACGTTCGGAGCGACAACGGCATCGAATATGGAGACCTGCTGAAATTTGTGGACTTCGACTATGTGGCGCATGTTGCGCGGCTGAACGCCGCGACGCTGGTGTCGATGGCGTCGGCTCCAGCGCCGCCGACAAGTGCAAAAATGCTGACCAAGAATCTCGAAAATGACACGACTCTTGCCTGGGAGGCTTCGGTTGGCGCGGCTGCCTACGAAGTAGTCTGGCGCTCGACCAACGCGGCCGATTGGGAATACGTCCAAACGGTGAGTAGTGGTACGCGTGCAACCCTGAAGGTTTCGAAGGATAATGTGATATTCGGTGTGCGCGCGGTGGATGCCTCGGGGCATCGCAGTCTGCCGGTTGTGCCGGAGCCAGAAGGGAAATAGTGAGTCGCGGCCAAACGATTTCGTTCAGCTTCCCCCCCTTTGCAGGATGGGTGAAGCGCATCATTCTCACGTGCACGGGGATCTACCTGTTTCAGGTGGTGGTGCCTTTGTTCAGTCGGAACGCCGTCGGCCTGATGCGGGAGTGGCTGGCGCTGATCCCGGTTGACGTTGTGAAGCATGGCGAAGTGTGGCAATTATTCACGTACTCGTTGCTGCACGCCAGCTTCAGTCATGTGTTTTTCAACATGCTCACGCTCTGGTTTATCGGCGCGTACCTGGAGCGCGACTGGGGGCCGCGACGATTCATCGAGTGCTACACGTTTTGCGTCGTGGGCGCCGCTGTGGTGACAATTGCTGTCTCGTATACCCATTTCCTGGGGATGGATCCGGGTACCGAAACAATGGGCGCGTCGGGCGGCATCTTCGGACTGCTGATGGCCTTTGGGATTCTGTACGCCAACCAGGAAATGTTTCTGTTTCCGCTGCCCTTCAGGATCAAGGCCAAGTATCTGGTCGGCATTTGGGTCGTGGTCGCGATCATTGCGGTTTTTGAGCCATCGCAGGGTGGAGTTGCGGTTTTCGCTCATCTCGGTGGATTGTTCTTTGGCTTCCTGTGGGTGAAGTTTATGCCTTCTCGCGGAATCAGTTATGCGGCGTCCGAGCGTTATTTCGGAGTGCGGAACTCCTACTACCGGTGGAAGCGGCGGCGCGCGGCGAGGAAGTTCGAAGTTTACATGAGAGATCACGACCGTAAAGTCACCTTTGACGAGCACGGGAACTACATCCCCCCCGACGACAACGACAAAACGAATGGCGGATCGAAATCCGGGTGGGTGAACTAGGATGTTGCTCGTGTGGCGCGCCACACGGTTTAGGTAAACATTTCCTGAAATCTGGTAAGAATGCTCGCCGGAAGTTCTACCGCCCGCGTCTTCCCCTTGAAACCCAAGTCGTGTCCCGCGCCCTCCACTTTCATTAATCCGGTTTTGGCCGGGATTACCTGCAGAGCTTTCGTTATCTCTTCCACGCTTCCAAAGGGATCGCGCGTTCCGTGCACGAACAAACTCGGCGTTCGCAAGTTGGGCAAGTGCTGAACTCGGAGTTGCTCCGGTTTGCGCGGTGGATGTAGAGGGTAGGAAAGCAGAAGAAGTCCGGACACAAGCTCTGGTTCGGAAGCGCAGAGCATCGTCGCCTGACGACCCCCGTAGGAGTGGCCGCCGAGAAAGATCCGGCCGGTTACATGCTTACGCAAGACCTTAACCACATTGCGTAAACCGGCGCGATCGCGCTCTGCATTGCCAGGAAACGGCGGTCCGGTTTGCCGGTCCTGACGGAAGGGCAGATCGCAGCGCAGAACGACGTAGCCATGTCCGGCAAAAGTTTCGCTCAGCGCCACCAGCAGAGGAGCAGTGCAATTCGATCCCGCACCGTGAGTCAAAATCAACGCGTCGTCTTTGGGATTCGCGGGGGAGTGCAGGAACCCGCGGACGGCTGGGTCCAGCGAATCATCGTGGAACTCGGCGAATGAGTTATTCATGGCGTGCTGCTGGATCCTAACTTCATCGTCAGCGAGCTGCGGTGTCTGTCCGCGGCGGCGGAATTTTCGTGAGACAGCGAGGAAAGAGCATGGCATTGAACTCGGCGCCAATCAGCACCACCAGCGAGATCAGGTACATCCACACCAGCAACGCAATGCCGACACCGAGTGAACCGTAGATGATGCTGTAATCGACATAGTGCTGTAAATACCAACCGAACAGCGCCGTCGAGATCAGCCACATGGCGGTCGCGAGAACAGCGCCCGGCAACACGCTGTGCCAGGGTTGGGTGCGGGGCACCGCATTGTGATAGATGAGCTGGATGACAGCGATGCTGGTCATGATCGCAATCAGCCAGCGGATCAAGCCCCACAACAACAGAATCAGAGGTCCGAACTCATGCCCGATGTGAAATAGAATCCGCGTTTCAATGCGGCTGCCGAAGGCAACCAGAATGGTGGAGAAAGTCAGCGGAATGCCCGCCATCAAAACCAGAGAAACCGCAATGGCGCGCTCCTGGACTAAGCCCCAGGTCTTGGGCAGCTGGTAGGCGCGGCGAAAGCCATCCATCCAGGAAATGATGACGCCGGAAGCGCTCCAGACGGTCAACAACGACGTGGTGATGAGCAGGCCCACCGGCCGGTCTGTGGTGCTTCTGAGGTAGGAAAGTGCGGCTGAGGTGCCCGCGGGCAAGATGGTGTCCAGGGCGTAGGAGATCTCGCGAGCGTAGACTTTGCCCCGATTCAGGGTGGCGAGAATCGCGCCGAGCACCAGCAAGGCCGGGAAAAAAGTGAAGATGGAGGAATAGGCCGACGCTTTGGCGGTTCCGAAAGCGTCGTGCTCGAAGGCACGCCAGATCGACAAGCGGAACAGGCGCCAGAAGCGCCCCAGTGCCGGCGCCACTACCAGTCCGCCGGGCATCGGTTCCGGCTTGGGGTTCGGATCCTGAGGCTGCCCGGTCAGGCGTTGTGGTTCTAGTGCTAAAGACATTGGTTTCAGAAAAACGCTATTCAAGAAAATGAGGGGCGACTGTCGTTAGCCTCACGATCGTCGCCCCTGTCCTGAATTCGTCTCGTCTTACTCCGCGGCGAGCTCTTCGGTCTCGCCTTCGTGACGCATCAGCTCGAGCGCGCGCTCGGCATCTTCGTAGGCTTGCGAGACTTCCTCCTGCACCTTGCTGGCGGCCTCTTCCATTTCTGGAGAGAGACGCACGTTGCGGTAATATTCCATGCCGGTGCCGGCGGGAATCAAGCGGCCCACGATCACGTTCTCCTTCAGGCCGCGTAGATGATCGACAGCTCCTTGAATCGAAGCTTCGGTCAGCACGCGCGTGGTCTCCTGGAAGGAGGCAGCCGAAATGAACGAATCGGTCGAGAGCGACGCCTTGGTGATACCGAGCAGCAATGGACGCCCGGTGGCCGGTTTGCCGCCATTGGCAATCGCACGCTCGTTCTCCTCATGAAAGCGGAACTTGTCCACTTGCTGTTCGAGCAGGAACTGGGTATCGCCCACATCCTCGACCTTCACCCAGCGCATCATCTGGCGCACGATTACTTCGATGTGCTTGTCCGAGATGTTCACGCCCTGCAGCCGGTAGACTTCCTGGATTTCGTTCACCAGGTAAGACTGCAACTCCTTTTCACCGAGCACGGCCAGAATGTCGTGCGGGTTGAGCGGCCCATCCATCAGCGGTTCACCGGCCCGCACGCGCTCGCCTTCCTGCACGTTGATGTGAACGCCGCGCGGAACGGAATATTCTTTCTCCGTGCCGTTATCGGCTGCCACATAGAGTTTGCGTTGTCCCTTGGCAACCTCGCCGAAGCGCACCACGCCATCGATTTCGCTGATGACGGCGGTCTCGCGCGGCTTGCGGGCCTCGAACAATTCGACCACACGCGGCAGACCGCCCGTGATGTCCTTGGTCTTCGTCGTCTCGCGCGGGATCTTGGCCAGAACGTCGCCCGGAAACACCGTATCTCCGTCTTGCACCATGAGGTGAGCGCGCGAAGGCATCAGATAGCGCTTGCTTGCCTTGCCCTTGATTACGATGGCCGGCTGACGCTTCTCGTCGGGTGAATCCGCCACCACGTGACGCGACAAGCCGGTGACCTCATCGACTTCTTCGTGCAGCGTGATGCCTTCCTGCAGGTCCTTGAACTGCGCCGTGCCGCCGATTTCCGTGAGGATGGCAAAGGTGTAGGGATCCCATTCGACAAGAGCCTGGCCAAGCTGTACCGGCCCGCCTTCTGTGACCTTGACCTTGGCGCCGTACACGACCGCATAGCGCTCGCGTTCGCGACCCTTTTCGTCCACGACTGCGATCGAGCCCTGACGATTCATGACTACGAGATCGCCGGTCTTAGACTTCACGGTCTGCAGGTTGATGAAGCGCACCGTGCCGTTGCTCTTGGCATCGAGGCGCGACTGCTCCGAAACTCGCGACGCTGTACCTCCGATGTGGAAAGTACGCATGGTGAGCTGCGTTCCCGGCTCGCCGATGGACTGCGCCGCTATCACGCCGGTGGCCTCGCCGAGTTCGACCAGGCGTCCAGAAGCCAGATTGCGTCCATAGCACATGACGCAAACGCCGCGCTTCGACTCGCAGGTGAGCACCGAACGGATTTTCACCCGCTCGATACCGGCCGCTTGGATCGCGCCTGCCAGATCTTCGGTGATCTCGTAGTTCACGTCGACCACAACCTGGCCTTCGTAGTCCTTGATTTTCTCGAGCGACACACGGCCGACGATACGGTCGCGCAGCGGTTCGATAATTTCGCCGGCTTCGACGATACCGGAGACGAAAATGCCGTCCACGGTGCCGCAGTCGTATTCGCTGATGATCACGTCCTGGGCGACATCGACCAGGCGGCGCGTCAGGTAACCCGAGTCGGCAGTCTTCAACGCCGTATCGGCCAGACCTTTGCGCGCGCCGTGCGTCGAGATGAAGTATTCGAGCACCGTCAGACCTTCACGGAAATTCGCCGTGATCGGAGTCTCGATAATTTCACCCGTCGGCTTCGCCATCAGTCCGCGCATGCCGGAGAGCTGGCGAATCTGCTGTTTCGATCCGCGAGCGCCAGAATCGGCCATGACGTAAATTGGATTGAGTTGGCCTTCCTTATCCCGCCGCTGCATCTGGCCGAACATTTCATCGGCGACTTTCTCCGTGATGGCCGACCAGATTTCGATGACCTTGTTGTAGCGTTCGCCGTTGGTGATGGCGCCGTCCAGATATTGTTGCTGGACCGCGATCACGAGTTTGTCGGCGTCTTTCACCAGGGTCTTTTTGTTGTCCGGGATCACCATGTCGTCGATGCCGATTGATAGCCCGGCGCGCGTGGCGTACTTGAACCCGAGCGACTTGATCTCGTCGAGCATTTTGACTGTGACTTCCAAGCCAAACCGCAGATAACAGTAATTGACCAGTTGACCGATGCCCTTCTTCTTCAGCAGGCCATTAATGTATGGCATAGCCAAGTTGACGCCAGGCACGGCTTTCGGCAAATGGTCGTTCAAAATGGCACGACCTACGGTTGTGTTCAGATATTCGCGCACAATGTGCACGGGCTCCGTATGGTTCACGTCCTGATCGTCGTAGGCCTGTGTCAGGTCGATGACCTCGCCGGTGTAGCGCAGGCGAATCGGGCTGAGCGTTTCCACCTCGCCCATTTCGAGCGCGATCACGACTTCGTCGATATTGGCAAAAGACCGTCCCTCGCCCTTCGCGCCCGGCTTTGCTTTTGTCAGGTAGTAGAGGCCGAGCACCATATCCTGCGTGGGCACGGTGATGGGCTGGCCCGATGCCGGCGAAAGGATGTTGTGCGATGACAGCATCAGAACGCTGGCTTCTACCTGCGCCTCGGGCGAAAGCGGAATGTGCACCGCCATCTGGTCGCCGTCGAAATCGGCATTGAACGCTGTACAGACGAGCGGATGGATCTTGATCGCTTTGCCTTCCACCAGCACCGGCTCAAACGCCTGAATGCCCAGGCGATGGAGCGTAGGCGCACGGTTCAGCATGACGGGATGGTCTTTGATGACCTCTTCCAGAATGTCCCAGACAATCGGTTCGTGCTGCTCCACCATTTCTTTCGCTTGTTTGATAGTGGTGCAGTTTCCCGTTTGTTCGAGGCGGTGATAGATAAACGGCTTGAACAACTCGAGCGCCATCTTCTTCGGCAATCCGCACTGATGCAGCTTGAGTTCGGGACCGACCACGATCACCGAACGTCCGGAGTAGTCCACGCGCTTGCCGAGCAAGTTCTGGCGGAAGCGTCCTTGCTTGCCCTTCAACGTGTCGGAGAGCGACTTCAAGGGACGGTTGTTGGCACCGCGCAGAACGCGTCCGCGGCGTCCGTTATCGAACAATGCATCGACTGCCTCCTGCAGCATGCGCTTTTCGTTACGCACGATGACTTCGGGAGCATGCAGGTCCATCAGCTTCTTCAACCGGTTGTTGCGGTTGATGACGCGGCGGTAAAGGTCATTTAAATCAGATGTTGCGAAGCGTCCGCCATCCAGAGGAACCAGTGGACGCAGCTCCGGTGGAATCACCGGCAGCACATCCAGGATCATCCACTGCGGCTTGTTGCCACTCTTGCGGAAAGCCTCGACCACTTTCAGGCGCTTGGCATACTTCAGCCGCTTCTGCAGCGAGGTTTCGTGTTTCATCTTCTCGCGCAGCTCAGCGGAGAGCGAATCGACTTCAATGCGCTTGAGAAGTTCCTTGATCGCTTCCGCGCCCATCATCGCTTTGAAGCCGGCAGGACGATATTGCTGATCGAGTTCGCGATACTTCGCCTCGTCCTTGATAACTTCGCGCTCTTTTACCGGCGAGTCGCCGGGATCGACGACTACATAGGCCTCGAAGTACAGAATCGCTTCCAGATCGCGCAGAGAAATGTCGAGCAAATGCCCGATGCGGCTGGGCAGTCCCTTGAAGAACCACACGTGCGAACAGGGAGAAGCCAGTTCAATGTGGCCCAGGCGCTCGCGGCGAACTTTGGACAGCGTGACTTCCACGCCACACTTATCGCAGATCACCCCGCGATGCTTCATGCGCTTGTACTTGCCGCAGAGGCACTCCCAGTCGGTGACCGGGCCGAAGATGCGCGCGCAGAACAGGCCATCGCGCTCCGGCTTGAACGTACGGTAATTGATGGTTTCCGGCTTGGTCACTTCCCCATGCGACCAGCTCCGGATCTTTTCCGGGGACGCCAGACTGATGCGGATGGCGTCAAAGTCAGCAACGGGATTTGCCATATCGAACGGGCTCGAACGAAACATGTTCCTCCGCTTTCCTGTGGATCTCACGCGCCCACCAGCGGCCCTCGACTTCAGTTCTCAGTCCCCGGTTCTCAGTTCTCAGAGAGAACGCGGCTTGAGATCGTTGCCTTATCCGCGGCACTGAGAGCGATTGCCGCGTAGGCTAATTGCACAAAACTTTTCTTCCAAAATTTCTCGAGCATCTCCCGGCTCTGAGTTTTGCTCGCTCTCGACCACTGAGAACTGAGAACTGAGAACCGGGAACGGCCCTTAATCCGCTGCCACCGCCACCGGCTTCTTCTCCGTGGCCTTGATCAACTCGACATCCAGACAGAGCGCCTGCAATTCGCGAATCAGAACGTTAAACGACTCGGGCACGCCCGGCTCCATTGCGGCCTCGCCTTTGACGATGGCCTCGTAGATTTTGGTGCGCCCGTATACGTCGTCCGACTTCGCGGTCAGCAGCTCTTGAAGGATGAACGCCGCGCCATACGCTTCCAGAGCCCAGACTTCCATTTCTCCAAAGCGCTGGCCTCCAAACTGCGCCTTGCCACCCAAAGGCTGTTGGGTTATCAGAGAATAGGGCCCGATAGAACGCGCGTGAATCTTGTCGTCCACCAGGTGCGACAGCTTCAACATGTAGATGTAGCCCACCGTGACCGGCAGTTCGAACTTCTCTCCCGTCATTCCGTCACGCAGGGTGGTCTTGCCCGAGGTGGGCAGGCCCGCGCTCTCCAGCAACGCTTTGATTTCCGTCTCTCGGGCGCCGTCAAATACGGCCGACCCCATGAACACGCCCTTATTAAGGGTCGGGGCCACGGCTTCGAGCTCATCTTCACTCATGTCGGCGATGGTGTCCGCCAGCACGGTGTCCTTGAACAAGACTTTGAGGTCGCGTCGGATGGCTTCAGCGCGAGTATTCTGTTTCAGCAACTCCGCGATCTTCAGACCCAGTTCATGACCCGCCCATCCGAGGTGGGTTTCAAGAATCTGCCCCACGTTCATACGGCTGGGGACGCCGAGCGGGTTCAGGACAATCTCGACTGGGGTTCCATCCTCGAGGTACGGCATATCCTCTTCCGGCAGAATGCGTGCGATTACGCCCTTGTTCCCGTGCCGTCCGGCCATCTTGTCGCCGACGCTCAGCTTGCGCTTCATGGCGATGTAGACCTTCACCAGCTTGATCACGCCTGGCGGCAGCTCATCGCCCTTGGTCAGCTTATCTTTCTTTTCATTGACGATCTTCTTGAGCACATCGATCTGGCGCGAGGTCATCTCCTCGATCTCGTCGATCTGCTCATTCACCCGTGGATCTTTGTCTGCATACTTGATCCGCTTCAGGTTGCGGGTCGAGATGCGCTCGATCGCGTCGCGGTCCAGAATCGTGTCCTTGGTCAGCAACCGCTTGTTGGTGCGCTCGTCGTGCAGATCGGCTTGCACTTCCTTGCCACCAAGCAGGCCTTCCAAGCGTTTCAGGCGCTCGTCGGTCAGAATTCGGATTTCGTCCGACAGGTTCTTTTCGAGCTTCGCGATCTGATTCGCTTCAATCGCCTTGGCGCGCTCGTCCTTCTCCTGGCCTTTGCGCGAGAAGATCTTCACATCCACCACGATGCCTTCGATTCCGGGCGGGCAGTAGAGCGAAGCGTCGCGAACGTCGCCGGCTTTTTCGCCGAAGATGGCGCGCAGCAGTTTTTCTTCCGGCGTCAGTTGCGTCTCACCCTTCGGCGTAACTTTGCCGACGATGATGTCGCCCTGCTTGATGCCGGCGCCGATGCGGATGACGCCCGCTTCGTCCAGATTTCGCAGCGTGGATTCACTCACGTTCGGAATGTCACGCGTCACTTCCTCGGGACCGAGCTTGGTGTCGCGGGCTTCGAGTTCAAATTCTTCGATGTGAACCGAGGTGTAGTAATCCTCCTTCACCATCTTTTCCGAAACCAGGATCGCGTCTTCGAAGTTGTAACCACGCCACGGCATGAACGCGACCAGCACGTTGCGTCCCAGCGCCAACTCGCCAAAATCGGTGCACGGACCGTCCGCAATCACTTGCCCCTTCACCACCCGCTGGCCTTTCTTCACAATCGGCTTCTGATTGATGCAGGTGTTCTGGTTCGAGCGCTTGAACTTCGTGAGCTGATAAATATCGCTGCCGACTTCACGCGAAAGCTGCATCGGATGATGCTCGCCCTCGACCCGAACAATGATGCGTTCGGAATCGACCGAGTCGATGATTCCATTGCGGCGCGCCAGCACCACCGCGCCCGAATCGCGCGCGGTAACGCCTTCCATCCCAGTTCCCACAATCGGAGCCTGGGCCCGAAGCAACGGCACCGACTGACGTTGCATGTTCGCTCCCATCAGAGCGCGGTTGGCGTCGTCGTGTTCCAGGAACGGCACGAGCGATGCGGCAACTGAGACGAGTTGCTTCGGGCTAACGTCGACGTAGTCCACTTCATCGCGGTTCACCAGTACGAAGTTGCCCGCCTTGCGAGCGTTGACCAGTTCGCCGGCGATGCGACCCTTGTCGTCCAGTTCGATGTTGGCCTGCGCAATGGTGTGACGGTCTTCCTCCCACGCGGAGAGATAGAAGGAGAACGGCTCGACCTCGACCGGCTTCTTGCGCCGGTCTTTCAAATCAGCGTTGACCTTCTCCATTTCGCTCTTTTCGGCATAGTCACCGACTTTGTAACTGCTGTCGCCCGCATTGACGACGATGACGTAGTCCACCACGCGCGAGTTCTTCACCTTGCGGTAAGGTGACTCGATGAATCCGTAGTCGTTGATGCGCGCAAAACAGCTCAACGACGAGATCAGGCCGATGTTCGGACCTTCCGGCGTTTCAATCGGGCAGATGCGGCCGTAGTGCGTCGGGTGGACGTCGCGCACTTCAAATCCGGCGCGTTCGCGCGACAACCCGCCCGGCCCCAGCGCCGATAGACGCCGCTTGTGTGTGATTTCCGACAGCGGATTCGTCTGATCCATGAACTGCGACAGTTGCGAGGAGCCGAAGAACTCGCGAATTGCAGCCATCACGGGTTTAGCGTTGACCAGGTCGTGCGGCATGGCCGTCGACATTTCCTGGTACACGGACATTTTTTCTTTGATCGCTCGTTCCATGCGAACCAAGCCGATGCGGAACTGGTTTTCGAGCAACTCGCCCACCGCGCGCACACGGCGATTGCCGAGGTGATCGATGTCGTCCACCGCGCCAATGTTCTTGCGCAGCTTGAGCAGGTACTTGATAGTCGCGTAAAAATCCGTCGGATCAAGCGTGCGCTGTTCCAGGCTCGTCGCCTCCTGGTTCTCGAACAGCTTGATGTTGAACTTCAGCCGGCCCACGCGCGAGAAGTCATATTTGCGCGGATCGAAGAACATGCCCTGGAACAGCGCCGTTGCTGTATCCAGCGTCGGCGGATCACCCGGACGCAGCTTGCGATAAATCTCGATCAGAGCTTCTGAAGGACTGACCACCGAATCGCGGCGCAGGGTCTGGCTGATCACCGTGCCCACGTCATCGCGCTCCGGAAAGAAGACGCTCATTTCAATTACGCCCGATTCCAGAATCTTCGCCACCTTGTCGGCCGTAATTTCCGAGTTGGCCTCGAGTAGCACTTCTCCCGTCGTGGTGTCGACGATATCGCTCGCCGCCCACGCGCCTTCGAGGTCGGTAGTGTCGACTTCAATTTCGCTGATCTTCGCCTTCTGAATTTCCTTGAGGGTCGCAGGACTGATCTTGCGGCCGGAGTGCGCAACTTCATCGCCCGACTTCGACTTAATGCTGTGCGCCAGCTTCATGCCCAGCAGGTTCGTGGGCTTTTCGCTCGCCGGATCCAGCGTCCAGAACAGTTTCTTGTCGCGGACAACCAAGCGGTCCGTGGTGTAGAAAGTCTTCAGAATATCCTCGCCGGAACGCAGGCCGAGGGCGCGCAGGAAAATCGTGCCCAGGAACTTGCGCTTGCGGTCGATGCGCACGTAGAGAACGTTTTTCTGGTCGTATTCGAATTCAACCCACGATCCGCGGTAGGGAATAATCTTTCCCAGAAAGTAAGTGCGGTTCGCCGCCGTCTCGAAGAACACGCCCGGCGAACGGTGCAACTGGCTGACAATGACGCGTTCCGTCCCATTGATGATAAACGTGCCATTCTGCGTCATCAGCGGAACGTCGCCGAAGAAAACTTCCTGTTCTTTGATATCGCGGATGGAGCGATTGCCGGCCTCATCTTTATCCCAGATGGTGAGCCGCATAGTGACCTTGAGCGGCGCGGAGTAGGTCATGCCGCGCTCTTCGCATTCCGCCACGTCATACTTCAGTTGCAGCCCAACCGGATCGCCGCACTTGTTGCAAAAATCGGGAGTGTTCGCGTTGTAGGTGCCGCACTTGTGGCACAGAACTTCGCCGGGATGAAACGGGTCGGTGATCACCGTCGATCCGCAATTCTTACAAGTCGTTCGCAAGTGATGGAGCCCCTTCAGATGGCCGCACTTGCACTCCCAGTTGCCGATCGCGAAGTCGACAAACTCAAGCTGCGAAACATTGCGGAAGTCGGTGATTGGAAACACCGACTGAAACACGGCCTGCAGCCCGCCGTCTTCGCGTTCGCTCGGCAGTTTGTCCATCTGCAGAAAGCGGTCGTATGAGCGCTTCTGAACCTCGATAAGGTTCGGGATCTGAATGGTCGCTGGAATTTTGGAAAAGTCGAAACGCTTGCGGTGAATATTGTGTTTTGGCATTCTAAGAAACTCCTGCTTTCAGGCAGCCTGGGGCTGCGGTACAGCGCGGAATGAGGGCGCAAAAAGTGGCGCCTAAAATAAATGCTACGCTTGCCGAAAACGAGCGGTGTACGCGGAGAAAAGACAGAGGCTCCCGCAAGGACAGGTTTGTCCGCGGGCGCCGTGTGCGACGCTTACTCTTGAATAACTTGTAAAATTCCGCGCCAGTTCAAAAGGCCTGTTCCGTCCCGCCGCCCGCGGGACCGGCTGCCATACTTCGATTCCAGCGACCCTGTTCCGCTTCCTGGGTCTATTTGGAGGATGCGGGTCGCCGTCGCCTCACAGTGAAGCCAGGGTAAGCGGGTTATTTATTAGATATTAACACCACTCCCCAGGATTCAGCTACTGTTCGGTCAAATAATTGCAGGCGGGGACGCCGCCCGATCCGGCAGTGCTCGTCCGAATCGACAGAAACGTCCGCGCTGCAAAATTATTTGACTTCGACAGTTGCGCCCGCTTCAGTGAACTTCTTCCTGATGGTCTCGGCTTCGTCCTTTGAAACACCTTCTTTGATGCTCTTCGGAGCGCCATCGACTAAGTCCTTAGCCTCTTTCAAACCGAGGCTGGTGACCTCGCGTACTGCCTTGATTACATTGATCTTATTCGCTCCGACTTCCTTCAGAACGACCGTGAATTCGGTCTTTTCTTCAGCCGGGGCTGCCGCGCCCGCAGCCGCACCGCCGGCCACCATCACCGGGGCCGCTGCTGCCGCCGAAACGCCCAGACGCGATTCCAGTTTCTTCACCAGTTCTGCCGCTTCCAGCAACGACAGGCCGACTATCGATTCTTCCAACTGCTGTAGATCCGCCATGTGAATCTCTCCGCTTTATGTAAGATTTACGATTTCGCTATCGCTCGGCCAGGTTTCCAGTGCGACCAGGTCTTCAACTTCGGCGCCAGACAACACCAAAGTTTCGGACCGCGCCACCCCTTGCTTCGCAATAACTAAATCTCTTTTCGAGCAGCATTGCTGCCCCGAAACTTGTGTCGGCTGCTAGCTTCTTGCCACTAGCTTCTAGCAAACAAAACCGAGATCGCTAGAAGCCAGCAGCTAGCAGTCAGAAGCAGTTCCTTATGCCTCTTTGAACTTTTTCTGCTCCACGCCCTGGCTGACGACCACTGCCAGGTTCCGCCCGACCGCATTCATCGCCGTAACCAGACGCTGCGACGGAGCATTCAACAGGAACAGCAGCTTCGAATAAAGCTCTTCCTTGGACGGCATAGTCGCGAGCGATTCGATTTCCTTGACCGAAATCACACGCCCTTCGACTACACCGGCCTTGAAGCTGAATTCCGGATTGTCTTTGACGTACTTGGCGAGCGCCTTCGCCAATGCTACCGGGTCGCCTTCGGTGTAGGCGATCGAGGTCACTCCCTGAAGGTTCTTCAGCGCTTCCTCAACCTTGGTGCCCTTGCCGGCGCGCTCGGCCAACGTGTTCTTGACCACGCGATACTTCGCCCCAGTCGGACGCAATGCCTTGCGCAATTCGAAGTCCTGCGTGACCGTCAGTCTGGAGTAGGTGGCGACAATCATGCTCGAAGCGTTCTTCAGTTCACCACCCAGCTTCTCAACCTGCGCAATTTTCTTAGCTCGAGTAACCGCCATGTTCAAAACCCTTTCAAAGCTTTTATAAACCGGGGACAGCCCCTCATTTCAAATTGTCATCCTGGCCCTGAGCCTGCCGACGTGGAAGGACCTACTTCTGATCCAGCCAATGGATCTCAATCTATGCCTTCGCCGCAACCTCGATCGGAGTCGTGTCCAGCGCGATCCCCGGGCCCATGCTCGAACTCAGGTAGCAGGCCTTGATGTACTTGCCCTTGGCGACCGAAGGTTTCGCTTTGATCACGCTCGAAATCAGCGTGGTTGCATTGTCGATCAGCTTGTCGGGAGTAAATGAAATCTTTCCCACCGGCACGTGCACCAGCGCCGTCTTGTCGGTGCGGAACTCGACTTTGCCGGCCTTCACTTCCTGCACCGCCTTCGCAACGTCCATGGTGACCGTACCCGTCTTCGGATTCGGCATCAGCCCCTTCGGCCCCAGAACCTTGCCCAGACGCCCGACCGACTTCATCATGTCCGGCGTAGCAATCAGCGCGTCGAAGTCCGTCCAGTTCTCTTTCGTGATCTTCTCGACCATATCCTCGCCGCCGACGAAATCCGCGCCCGCCGCCTCGGCCTCGCGAACCTTCTCGCCGCTCGCGATCACCAGAACTTTTTTCGACTTGCCCAGCCCGTGCGGAAGCACGACCGTGCCGCGCACCATCTGGTCTGCGTGCTTCGGGTCGACGCCCAGCCGCAACGTCACTTCGACCGTCTCGTCAAACTTTGCGTATTTCACTTTCTGCAGAAGTGGAACCGCTTCCTGCAGCGTATACGGCCGCGCCTCGACTGCCTTCCGCGACTTCTCGATGTTCTTTCCCGACTTCTTCATTTTCACCTCAGTCTCCCACCGCCGCTTCGTTGTTTCGAAGAGCCGTGGTGTTTGTGACCAACAACTCACGTGGGGACGGACGCATTCGTCCGTCCCGCCTGCCCCGAAGGGCAGGCGAAAATTCTACCCAACCACTTCAATCCCCATCGACCGCGCCGTACCGCGCACGCTCCGGATGGCGGCATCGACCGACGCGGCATTCAGGTCCGGCATCTTTTGCTTCGCAATGTCCTCGACCTGCTTCAGCGTCACTTTGCCAACCTTATCTTTGTTAGGCGCGCCCGATCCCTTGGCGATACCGGCCGCGCGCTTCAGCAATACCGATGCCGGCGGAGTTTTGGTAATAAAAGTGAACGAACGGTCGCTGTACACCGTAATCACGACCGGAACAATCAGCCCTTCCAGCTCTTTCTGCGAGGTGCGCGCGTTGAACTGCTTGCAGAACTCCATGATATTAACTTGCGCCTGCCCGAGCGCCGGTCCAACCGGAGGCGCCGGCGTCGCCTTGCCCGCCGCAATCTGCAACTTTACCGAACCTGTAGCTTTCTTCGCCATGATGCCTTTCCTGTCTAGACTCCAGCCCCGAGTCTAGGATTTTCGGCTCAGCGCTTTGCAACTCAATCGCTACGCGACTTTTTCCACCTGCCCAAATTCTAATTCCACCGGAGTCGAACGCCCGAAAATTGTGACCATCACTTTCAAGGTCTCGCGATCTTCGTTCACGTCGTCGACCACGCCCGTAAACGTCGCGAACGGGCCCTCGCCGATGCGCACCGTCTCGCCCTTTTCGAATTTGACCTTGAGCTTCGGCTTCTCCCGGCTGTCGGCCACTTTGTAAACGATGTGATTGACTTCTTCTTCCGACAGCGGAGTCGGCTGCTGCCCGGTGCCCACAAATCCTGTAACCCGCGGAGTCGACTTCACGACGTGCCAGACATGATCATCCATGTCCATCTCCACCAGGACGTAGCCGGGATAGAACATGCGCTCCGAGGTGTACTTCTTGCCGCCACGCACTTCGGTGACCGACTCGGTTGGAATCAGCACCTTGCCGATCTTGTTCTGCAGCCCGAAAGCCTGCACCCGCGATTCAAGCGACTCCCGCACCTTGCGCTCGAAGCCCGAATAGGCGTGGATGATGTACCACTTCATATTCGGATTGCGCGCGGGCTCGCCGGATGGAACTGCTTCCGCAGGCGGTGAAGTCGGTGCCTGCTGGCCTTCACCTTCTGAGCCAACGCCAGCAGCCAACGCGCTCTCGTTCTTTTCGTTATTCGTATTCGAATCGGTATCCGGCATTCAATCGCTTCTTTCACTCGCTGCCTAACGGCGCGAGAGATAATGCAGCATCCGCTCCAGGCTATTGCTGATCGCCAGATCCACCACCCAGAAAAAAAACGCAAACAGGAACACGGTGATAATCACCACCGTGGTCGTGCCTTGCACTTCCTTCCGCGACGGAGACGTGACTTTCTTCATCTCCGTGCGCACGTCGTGGTAAAAAGACCGGATGCGTTCCGGCCACGACCGCAACGTGGTTGTAATCGCGTTCTGTTCTACGGCTGTTGCCATACCTTCCCGCTTTCCTCGACTGCTCCCTTTCGGGCCTCAACCTTCTACCCTCAACTCTGGCAGGGGCGGAGGGATTCGAACCCCCAAGTTCGGTTTTGGAGACCGACAGTTTAACCGTTGAGCTTACGCCCCTAAAAACAGTTCTCAGTTCCCGGTTGCCAGTTCCCAGTAAGACCGAACCACTGGCAACTGGCCGCTGGCGACTGGCTACTTCACTTCCTTGTGTGGCGTGTGCTTACGGCATCGGCTACAGAACTTCTTGAGTTCCAGACGGTCCGGCGTCGTTTTGCGGTTCTTGGTTTTTGAATAGTTCCGCTCTTTGCAATCACCACACTGCAACGTAATAATTTCTCGGGGCATTGCTCACTCCCTAACCTGGCTCTTGAATTTCCTGGTGTGGGGACGGCCGCATTCGCCCCGTCCCGGCGGGGCAAAGCCCCGCCACCACACAATTACGTAACAATCTCGGCGATCGTCCCCGCGCCCACCGTGTGCCCGCCTTCGCGAATCGCGAACCGCAATCCTTTTTCCATCGCCACCGGCGTGATCAACTCAATCACCAGGCTCACGTTGTCTCCCGGCATCACCATCTCCGTGCCTTCCGGCAACTCCGCGATTCCCGTCACGTCCGTCGTGCGTAAATAAAACTGCGGACGATAGCCCTTGAAAAACGGCGTATGACGCCCGCCTTCTTCCTTCGTCAAGATATAAACTTCCGCCTTGAACTTCGTGTGCGGAGTAATCGATCCCGGCTTCGCCAACACCATCCCGCGTTCCACATCTTCTTTCGCAATGCCCCGCAGCAAGAGGCCGGCATTGTCGCCCGCCATGCCTTCGTCCAACTGCTTCTTGAACATTTCCACGCCCGTTACCACTGTCTTGCGCGTCTCGCGGAACCCGACAATCTCCGCTTCTTCGCCCACCTTCACCTTGCCGCGCTCGATGCGTCCCGTCACCACCGTGCCCCGCCCCTG
>JBEKXC010000025.1:0-31077 GCA_049512435.1 Terriglobales bacterium
AGAGCACAACGGCGGAGGCGCCGGCATCTTCGAGGCTACGGATTCCGCCGATTTCCTGCGAAAGCGGCGATGCGGAGGCGACTAGCGGAGTGCGCAGCTGCAGGCCGAGATACTTGGTGCTTAGGTCCATCATGTTTCCTCTTCGCGATGTGAATCGCTCTCGTGCAAACACTATTTTGCGCCACCAATTAGTATGAACCGCTATTTTACGGCTTCTACCGGTACGGGCGGATCATGGCGCGTCTCTGCAGGAGCCGCAGCCTGTTCTGGTTTACGCTGCGCCAGATACTCGTACAGTCGATAGCGCGTCTCAGCATCTTGCTGCGCCTCTTGCCAGAGAAGTTTGGCGTGTTCAGGGTTGCTCTTCTGAAGCATCTTGAATCGCGTCTGCTGCTGCAGATAGTCTTTGACTTTGCGGTTGGGGGTCCGGGAATCGAGTATTAACGGATTCTCCCCGGCGCGGGTGCGCTCCGGATGGTAGCGATAGAGCAGCCACTGACCCGAATCGACCGCGACTTTCTGGTCTGACATTGCCGTGGTCATGTCGATGCCGTGCGCAATGCAGTGCGAGTAAGCGATGATGAGGCTGGGGCCGTCGTAGGCTTCTGCTTCCAGAAACGCCTTGAGCGTGTGTTCGTCTTTGGCGCCCATGGCAACGCTGGCTACGTAGACATTTCCGTAACTCATAGCCATCAGCCCGAGGTCTTTCTTTGGCCCAGGCTTGCCGCCCGCCGCGAATTTGGCTACTGCCGCGCGCGGCGTGGATTTCGAGGCCTGGCCGCCGGTGTTGGAATAAACCTCGGTGTCGAGCACCAGAACGTTGACGTTGCGTCCGCTGGCCAGCACGTGATCGAGGCCGCCGTAGCCGATGTCGTAGGCCCAGCCATCGCCACCGATGATCCAAACACTTTTCTTTACCAGCATGTCGGCGACGGACAGCAGCTGCCTGGCTTCCGGGGAGTTCAGCCTCTGCAGTTTTTCTTTCAGCAGTTCGACGCGCTGGCGCTGCTCGAAAATATCGGACTCATCTTTCTGCGGTTGCGTCAGCAAGGCGGTAACGAGCTCATCTCCGATTGACGAAGACAGGCGGTGCAGCAGTTCGCGGGCGAATTCCGTTTGCTTATCAATCGACAGCCGGAATCCCAGGCCGAACTCGGCGTTGTCTTCAAAGAGGGAATTCGACCACGCGGGACCGCGACCATCGATATTCTTAGCCCAGGGCGTAGTCGGCAGGTTCCCACCGTAGATCGAAGAGCAGCCGGTGGCATTGGCGATGACGGAACGATCGCCAAAGAGCTGGGAAACGAGCTTGAGATAGGGCGTCTCGCCGCATCCGGAACAGGCGCCGGAAAATTCAAATAACGGTTCCTGCACCTGTTGCTGGCGGATGTTCGTGATTTTGATTTTGCGGCGATCAATCTCTGGAATCTTGAGGAAGAAATCCCAGCTCTCGCGCTCGGGCTCGCGCAGCGGCGGTTGCGGCACCATGTTGATCGCTTTCAGGCGCGTCTCGCTCTTATTCTTGGCGGGACAGATATCGACACAGATGCCGCATCCGGTGCAGTCTTCGGGCGCGACCTGGATGGTGTACTGCAGGCCCTTCCAATCCTTGTCGCGGACTTCAGTCGACTTGAAAGTTACGGGCGCGCCCTCCAGCTGCTTGGAGTCGTAGACTTTGATGCGGATTACGGCGTGCGGGCAGACCATCGCGCACTTGCCGCACTGAATACAGACCTTCGTATCCCAAGCAGGAATTTCGAGCGCGATGTTGCGCTTTTCCCATTTTGCAGTGCCGGTGGGGAAGGTGCCATCGACCGGGAACGCGCTCACGGGGATTTCATCGCCGTGGCCGGCGTAGATTACGCCGAGCACATCGCGCTCGAACTGGGGCGCCCCGGAAGCGAACGCAGCCGGCATTTCGGTGTGGCTCGTGACTTTATCCGGGACGGTGACTTCAAAAAGATGGGCCAAGGTTTCGTCTACGGCGCGCAGGTTTTGCTCGACGACTTCGTCACCCTTCTTGCCGTAGGTATAGCGGATGGACTCGCGAATGGCTTCAATGGCCTGTTCGCGAGGAAGAACCTTGGAAATGGCGAAGAAGCAGGTTTGCAGAATTGTGTTCATGCGCGAACCCATGCCGGTATCGCGTGCCACCTGGTAGGCGTCGATGATGAAGAAGCGGGCCTTCCTGGCGATCAATTGCTTTTGGACTTCGCGCGGCAGTTGGTCCCAAACTTCGTCTTTATTGAAGGGACTATTGAGCAGGAATACGCCACCTGGAACCAGGGTGCTGAGCATGTCGTAGCGCTCGAGGAAAATCCATTGATGGCAGGCCACGAAGTTGGCTTTGGAAATCAGGTAGCTGGAGCGGATGGGCTGCGGGCCGAAGCGCAAGTGCGAAACGGTCATCGCGCCCGACTTCTTGGAGTCATAGACGAAGTACCCTTGCCCGTAGTTCGCAGTGTTTTCGCCGATGATCTTGATGGAGTTCTTGTTTGCGCCAACTGTGCCATCCGCGCCCAGGCCGTAGAACATGGCGCGCACTACATTCTCGGGCTCGATGGAAAAATCGGAATCGTAATCGAGACTGGTATGCCCAACGTCGTCTTGAATGCCGACGGTGAAATGGTCTTTTATTTTTGAACCGGGATCAGGCTTCGCCAGGTTGTCATAAACAGCTTTGACCATTGCGGGCGTAAATTCCTTGGAGGAGAGACCGTAACGTCCACCAATAATTTCCGGCGCGACCTTCAGCGTTCCATAGCCGAGCTTGATGCCTTCGTGAATGCCGTTGACGACGTCAAGATAGAGCGGTTCTCTGGCGGCGCCGGCTTCTTTGGTGCGATCGAGGACGGCAATCTTCTTTACCGTTGCCGGAAGAGCTTCGATGAAGCGCTGGACTGAGAACGGACGATACAAACGGACTTTCAGCAGGCCAACTTTCTCACCGGGCTTGTTCAGATGATCGTTCAGGTAATCGGCTGTCTCGTGCGCGGTCTCGGCACCGGAGCCCATCATTACGATGACGCGTTCGGCATCGGGCGCACCCACGTAGTCGAACAGATGATAGGAACGACCTACGACCTGGGAAAACTTGTCCATTACGGCCTGGACTTTATCGGGGCAGACCTCGTAAAAGGGATTGCCAGCTTCGCGCGCTTGAAAGTAGACATCGGGATTCTGTGCTGTTCCGCGCAACACGGGATGGTCGGGAGAGAGTGCTCGCTGGCGATGCTCGGCGATGCGATCGAGGTTGATGAGAGCGTGCATGTCTTCTTCGTTCAGCATCTCGATCTTGTTGACTTCGTGCGAAGTGCGAAAGCCGTCAAAGAAATGCAGGAAAGGGATGCGGGTTTCGAGCGTGGCGGCATGCGCTATGAGTGCCAGGTCCATGGCTTCCTGAACGGAGTTGGACGAGAGCATCGCGAATCCCGTGGTTCGGCAGAACATGACGTCCGAGTGGTCGCCGAAAATCGAGAGAGCATGGGCTGCGACCGTGCGGGCGCTGACATGAAACGCGGTCGGCGTCAGCTCGCCGGCGATCTTGTTCATGTTGGGGATCATCAGCAGCAGACCCTGCGAGGCTGTGAAGGTCGTGGACAAGGCTCCGGTCTGGAGAGCGCCATGAACCGCTCCAGCGGCGCCGCCTTCGCTTTGCATTTCAATCACGTGAGGGACGGTGCCCCAGATGTTGGGCACCGCTTCCGAGGACCATTGGTCGGCCCATTCGCCCATGTTCGACGAGGGCGTGATGGGATAGATGGCGATGACTTCATTAAGGCGATAAGCGACGTAGGCCACTGCCTCATTGCCGTCCATGGTCTTGAATTTGCGCTTCATGAAATCCCTTTCTGGCTTTGCTGTAACCCCGTCCGTTCTGAGGGCCGTTAGGTAAAGCATGACGGAAGCATGCGATATTGTCGCGAACGTTGCTCACACGCACCTGTGATCCACGTCACATAGGGAAAATGAGGAAAAGTGCGGGTTATTGTTCGGCAAATGTTGTTGTCCCGGCATTGAGTAGAGACGGGGCTTGCCCCGTCTCCGCCGCCGGCAAGACGCGCGGCAAGCTGCGTCTCTACTCAGAATCGGGATGGCAATGGGCAGAGAAGTGAGGTCAGAGGTCCAGATAGGCGCGGAGCGAGGTTAGATCTTCATCCGCGCGAATGCGAAAGCCGAGGCCCCTGAAGACGGCTTGCATCGCGATATTGTCAGGCAACATTTCCGCCGAGACTTGGCCCACTTTTTCATCTCGCGCAATCTCGACGACCCGGCGGATTAATTCCTTTCCCAAACCCAGATGTTGATAGTGATCGGAAACCAGCGCCGCGACTTCCCCTTCATTCCTGGCATGAAGCTTGGTCATGCGCCCAACGCCTATGATCTGGCGCTCTCCAGAGCTGGGATCCGTGCGCTCGGCGACCAGCACCATTTCGCGATCGTAATCGCCGAAACAGATGCGCAATAGTCGCTCATGCTCCACTCGCCTCCTGAGGCTGAGGGAGCAGAAGTAACGCAAATAGACGCTGCGATCGGAAAGCGTCTCGTGAAACTTAACCATCAGCGTTTCGTCTTCAGCGCGGATGGGGCGGATGGTAACTTGATTTCCATCCTTCATTGTCCAAGTCGAAACATACTGCAAGGGATAGGGACGGATCGCGGGTTTGGGCAACTGGTCGAGCGTTACAGCGGGGCCGTGCAACAAGATTCTGGCATCGAGGGCAAGCAGGCCGTCCGGTGAAGCGAGCAGAGGATTGATGTCAATTTCCGCAATCCACCGCTGTTCGAGGACGAACTGACTGAAGCGGACTAACAGGGCCTCCAGTGCCGCCATATTGACCGGCTTGCGTCCGCGGACGCCCTGGAGCGCAGTGAAGATTCGGGTTTGCTCCATCATTCTTTGCGCCAGCGTTGTGTTTAGTGGTGGGAGTGCCAAGGCGCGGTCGCGATAGACTTCGACAAGTTGGCCGCCAGAACCGAACAGGATGACGGGTCCAAACTGTGGGTCCACGCTGCTGCCGAGGATTAATTCGTAGCCATCGAGCTTGACCATGGGCTGAATGCTTACGCCCGAGAATTGGTCAGGACCAGCTTTCTCCGCAACCGAGGACTGGATGGCGCGATAGGCAGAGCGGACCGCCGATTCATCTTGCAGGTTGAGCTTGACTCCGCCAACGTCTGTCTTGTGGGTGATGGTGTCGGAGAGGATCTTCAGCACCACTGGAAAGCCAAGTTCCGAGGCAATCCTGGCCGCCTCGTCCTCGGTGGCCGCGGCCCGCGTCTGTACCGTGGGAATGCCGTAAAGGGACAAGACCTGTTTCGATTCCAACTCGGTGAGCAGAACGCGGCCCTGGCTCCGCGCATTCTGAATGATGTGCTCGACCTGATTGCGGGATGCGCCCTCAAGCTCTGATTGGTCGGTCAGGGCTGGAGTTTCGTAGAGTCCGCGCAGGTTGTAGGTATAGCGCCACATGTACGTGAAAGCCCGCGCGGCGGCGTCGGGATAACGAAAGGTCGGAATGCCCGCCGCATTCAGGGCAGCTTCTCCAGCAGTAACGCTATTGCCCCCCATCCAACTGGCGAGCAGGGGCTTGCCGCCTTTGGCATAAGGTTTCATGCGCTCGGCAACCTGCAAAGGGTCGGCCATGGCGTGCGGGACAAGAATAACCAGGAGGCCGTCGCCGTTGGGGTCTTGGGAAGCAATTTCGAGGGCGCGAACATAGCGCTCGGAATCGGTATCGGCGAGAACATCAATGGGATTGTTATGACTCCAGTGGGGCGGGAGGAATTCATCCAATTGGCGCAAGCTTTCCGGGGAAAGCTCGGCTAGCTCTCCACCATTGGCCACTAGCGAGTCGGTGGCTAAGACGCCTGGGCCTCCGGCATTGGTGAGAATTGTAAGCCGCGGACCCTTGGGGCGAGGTTGGCGGCTAAGCGCTTCTGCCATATAGAAAAGGTCGGCGACATTGTGTACGCGCAAAACTCCGGAGCGGCGGAAGGCCGCGTCCAGCACTTCGTCGCTGCCCGTGAGCGCGCCGGTGTGCGAGGCGGCAGCCCGCGAGGCCGCTTCCGAGCAGCCGGCCTTGATCACGATGATCGGCTTGCTGAGCGCGACCTCACGAGCTGCCGACAAGAACGAGCGCGCATCTCCGACGGATTCCATGTAGATCAAAATGCTCTTGGTGTGGGGGTCATCGCCAAAGTAGTAGATCAAATCGCCCCAGCCAACATCGAGCATGGAGCCGGTAGAAACGATCGCGCTGAAGCCAACTTGTTCACGGTCGCTCCAGTCGAGGAGCGCGACCAAAAGCGCTCCACTTTGGCTGAGGAGGGCGACGTTACCCGCCCTGGGCGCATCTTTGACGAAAGTGGCATTCAACCCGATCGTCGGGTTCATAATGCCCATGCAGTTGGGGCCAACCAAGCGCATGGAACTGTGCCGCAACTTTTCCTGAATTTGCTGTTCGAGTGCGGCGCCATCGGCACCGCGTTCTCGAAATCCAGCGGAAAGCACAACGGCGGATTTGGCGCCGGCCTCGACGCACTCGCCAATGATTTGCGGGACGGTTGCCGCCGGGGTGGCAACTATCGCCAAATCTACGTGTCCGGGGATATCGCGAATGCTTGCGTACGTTTTCAGCCCCAGCACTTCGGGATGCTTCGCATTGACGGCATAGACTTTTAGTTGGTGTTTACCGTGCAGCAGATTCTCCAGAACGGAGTAGCCGACGGTGCCGAGACGACTGGTGGCGCCGATGACGGCCACCGACGCAGGAGCGAATATCGCGTCCAAGCCATAGCTCTGGAGGGACTGTTTCTCTTCATTATTATTATTATTATTCGGCGGTCGTTCCACGAGATCAGCCTCGGTCGAACTCATAAAAGATCCTCGTCCCTCGAATATCTTGATTTTAGCGCGGCGAGACGCGCTAGTTTGAGGATAGACCATCGAACGAGTAAGGTACGCGGTAATCAGTATCCGGTATGCAGAGCCCGCGCTGCGACGGACTCTGAGTGCTGGATACCGGCAACTGGGCACTGGGCACCGATTTACGGCTCAGTTCGCGCACCTGCCACGCACGGTAAGCACCGGGCACGCCGCCTGCGTCAAGATCTGGGCCGTGGTGCTGGCGAGGTGTGTGACGAGTCCCAGCTTGCCGCGCACGGGG
The DNA here is from genome assembly GCA_049512435.1 of Terriglobales bacterium. Classification (GTDB taxonomy): domain Bacteria; phylum Acidobacteriota; class Terriglobia; order Terriglobales; family Acidobacteriaceae; genus Acidiflorens. The sequence goes on from JBEKXC010000025.1 coordinate 7,170, forward strand.
CGCACACCGAGAACAATCAAATCTGCAGCCCGAACTTTGGCAACTTCCAGGATTCGATCCGACGGCGGGGCGAACTGCCGCCCGAACTCGAGCAAGCATTCCACATGACACCAAGGCTCGGCCTCAGGTGGAACCAGTTCCTGGAGACGGAGCATCAAGGTCGCCTTGACTTCCTCCAGGTCGGCGATGCCTGCAGCGGGTTGCTCGACCACGTGAAGTAATAACAGCTGCGCCTGATCTTCCTCAGCCAGGGAGACGGCATAGGGCAACGCGGCCAGGGAGTCGTCGCTTAAATCCGTGGCGAACAGAATATGCTGAAATTGAATCTCGCCCTTCGCTTTGCAGGACACATTCGGGCCAACGCTCAGGACCGGACAAGCCGCGCGCCGGAAGACTTCCTCGGCAACAGAACCCAGGATTAGTTTGCGAACACCGGAGAGGCCGTGAGTGCCGAGGACGAGCAAATCGATCTTACGTTCCTCGATGATCTGGGCGAGCGCAGTGCCGACCTTGCCTCTCGCCATCCGCACTTCGTGGGGGAGTCCCTGGAACTGCTTCTCCAGTTGTTCGAAGCACGCTTGCACCCTCTTCTCATCAGCTTCTTCGGCCATGGTCGGCCAGCCATCCGGTGACATTAATACCATCTCGGCTATGGTGGGCATGACATGGGTCGCATGTAGCGTTGCTCCAAACTGGCTCGCGACAGACAAGGCATAGGGGAGCGCGGCATTGGAGCAGGGTGAGAAATCAGTGGCAAACAATACGTTCTTGAGGGTGATCCGCTTACCCACTTCCACGGTTTGCACAGGACACCTCCTGAGGAATGTTTCGGTTGGAGAAGGTGACCACATCCTGGGAGGCTCACCTTCTCCAAGATAAACAAGTCATGCTGCAACGTCCGTAGCGGCGGCCAAGTTCTGCTCGGGCTTCGCCTTCGGGAGTTCAATCTGGAGCTCGCCGTTGCTAAACGTCGCTTTGACTTTTTCGGGATCGATCTGCGTCGGCAAATCCAAGCTGCGGAATATCCTTTGCAAACGCTGTTCCGAGGCGATGCTGTTCCGCTTCTTCTCCTTTGACTCCTCCAGCTGATGTGCGCTGATGAAGAGGCGCTGCGGCTCGACATGAATCTCGATATCCTTCGCAGCGCAGCCGGGCAGTGCGGTCTTGACCGTGATCGCATCCTGCGACTCGACAATCTCGACCGGAGCGGGCGTCAGCAATTGTGATTCAGCTTGAAGCCAATGCTCGAGGTCGTGACCATGGGTAAATCCGCTTTCGGAGAATAACTCGTAGGCTCGTCTTGCAATAAGCTCGCGCAGATCGGCCATTCTCTGGAAGAAGCGATCGTCCGGAAGAAGCTGGACAATCGCCGGCTCGGATACTTTTTCGATTGCGCTTCTGTGTTTCATACGGGAGCCTCCTTACTTGTCGTAAATTGGCGAAGGCTGAACGGGCAAAGCCTGGGTGGTTTCCGGTCGTAATTCACCGACCTGGACGCGTGGTTCGAACTTCGGTTCGACGGAGAGAGCGCGAGACACCAGGCATAGCGTCTGGGCCTTATGTAAGAGCTTGAGTCCCCGTGCCCTGTCCTCTTCGTGCGAAATGATCAAGCTGGCGCGAATCAAGATTTCGCCGAAGTTGTAACCGACTTCAGCTCTTTTGATGTTGCCTTCCACTTCGACCTGCAGGTCGGTGTACTCAAATTTCGAATTGTCTGCGACCGCCCGAAACGTGGTCGTGTAGCAACTTGCGACCGCGCAGAGCAGCAAATCCTCCGGCGTCCACCTGCCCTCCATGCCGCCAAAGGCAGGGGGCGCCGAGAAATGGGTGGCATTGGGCGCGGAATTGGATTTTGCAAAGCCAGTCCGACCCGAGGCCCACCAGGCAACTACACGAAAGGGATGCACTTCCGCCATGGTTGATGTCATCTTCCTTACTCCACATTTCAAAGTTATGTACTTATCAAGCCTCAGTAAGAAAGTTGGAAAGTTACGGTGATGGTGGTTTCCACTTCCACCGCTTCGCCATTCAACAGGAATGGACGGTAGCGCCACTGCTTGACGGCTGCCATGGCAGCCGGTACCAGCAGGGGATGACCGCTGATCAACGCGAGGTTCTGGATCTCACCCGTCTTGGAGATGATGGCAGTGAGTAGAACCTGACCCTGGACGCGGGCCGACAGTGCAATCGGCGGATATTTCGGTTCAATTTTCTGAATTAAGCGCCCCTCGGTTACACCTTGAGAAACCCGAATGCGTTTGGGGGCTGGCGGAAGTGCCAGCTTCGGCAAGTTCGCAATGCTCTGCGTCGAACTGAGGATTCCACCGATGACTCCGCCAATCTGCCCACCGGGAATTCCTCCCGGAACTCCACCGGGGACTCCACCACCGGAGAGATCCGGCGGCGCCTCTTCCTCTCGAATCATCTGCACGGTCTGCGGGATTCTGGTGGGGGCGCGCAAGCGTCCGTTCAGGAGGTCACTCTCGACGCGGCGCACGACTCTGGCCGCGGCTTCGGAAGCGGCGGGTGGAGGCGGCGGTGGGGGCGGCGGCGCCATCAGAAATGTCAGCAATTGCCCCTGCGGTAGCACGTCCGTAACCATTAAAGGCACAATGAGCAGAACTCCCACCAGCAAGCATTGAACGACGAATGACAGGACGGCGGCCAAGGTGCGGCGCTTACGCTGCAGGCCGCTGGTTTCCAGCAGAACGTCGTCAAACAGCCGTTCTACTTGTATTTGTGGTACTCGGGCTGGCGCCTGCCGCGGATCTTCTTTATGCAGATGCCGGACCTCGACTGCTTTCTTAACCTCCGTCTCTCTGACTTCGGTTGCGGTGCTCATGGAAGACCTCCCATCTGCACAGCTTCCATCGACTCTTGTGCATTTTTATTGTTCCTCGCAAAGCCGATTGCGGCCATGCGTGAGGTCACATTTTGGGGTGATCCTGATCACGGGCGTAAACAGGTGATACAATTTTGGCGTACAGTATTGACGAATGCGCGCTCCCTACGGGCTCAACATCCTCGACAACTGCCTCACCTGTCCGATGCGGGAGGAGCATTTATTTTGCAATCTGCCGGTGGCTGCGGTGCAAAGGTTGAATGAGATCCGATCGGCCGCAACCTACCCAAAATCCGCCATGCTGTTTATCGAGGGGCAGCAACCGCGTGGGGTGTTTGTGCTGTGCACGGGGAAGGCGAAGCTTTCGACGTCATCGGCCGAGGGCAAGACGGTCATCACCAAGATCTCCGAAGCGGGAGACGTTCTGGGACTTAGCGCCACGATTTCGAATCGGCCTTACGAAGTGACGGCCGAGATGATCGAACCGGGCCAGGCAAATTTCATTACCCGGGATGCCTTGCTGCACTTCATGCGTGAATATGGAGAAGTGGCGGTGCGAGTGGCGGAGCAACTGAGCCGCAATTACTACACGGCGTATGAAGGGATCCGCACCCTGGGGCTTACCAACTCTCCGGCGGAGAGATTCGCAAAGTTGCTACTGGGCTGGTCCAATACTTCGAACAATGGTGAACCGCTGCAGGTAAAGCTGACGCTCACTCATGAGGAAATCGCCGAAATCATTGGCACGACGCGGGAGACGGTCAGCCGCTTGTTTTCGCAGTTCAAGAAAAAGCAGTTGTTGCAATTAAAGGGCGCGACCCTGATCATCCGCAACCGAGCTGCGCTCGAAAAGATGGTCAACTCGTGACCGAAGCCATGGAATCATTGAATCATTTAGCCATTGAACCATTTAGCCATTACTTGTCGAAGGCAACTTCCTTCCTAACGGTATGGACGAGGGATAGCGGAATCCGAACTCGTCTCACATTGCCGGACAAACGAGTAATGCCTTCCACGGCAAAGCCATCGCCGTCAGGCACCGGATCGGAGACTAAATGGAATTCCTCCCCATACAGCCGTATGTGTTTTTCTCTTGCGTAGCCGAGTTGTTGAAGCCTGGCGCAAATATTCTTTGGCTGGTCATTTCGATTTGCCATTTCAGATCCTCGCGTACGGTTCGCTACTTCGACTGGGAAAGAACTGTGGCAGTGCAGGCTAAATTGGTCTGACCGATTCTGCCTGGGGTCGGTACAACCATTTTGTCTTTTCGCAATATTCGTAGAGTTCATCGCGGAAGTTGGGATGCGCGATTTCAATCAGTGCTTGCGCCCGCTCCCGGATGGTCTTTCCATGCAAGTAAGCCACGCCAAACTCGGTCACCACGTAGCGGATGAGACCACGCGAGGTGACCACGCCGGCGCCCGGGCTCAACATGGGGACAATTCGTGAAATCCGGCCACTCTTGGCGGTGGAGGAGATGGCAATGATCGGTTTGCCACCTTTCGAGCGCGACGCCCCGCGAAGGAAGTCCACCTGCCCGCCAATCCCGCTGTAGAAGTGGGTTCCGACCGAGTCCGAGCAAACCTGGCCGGTCAAGTCGATCTGCAGGGCCGAGTTAATGGCTACCATGTTGTCGTTGCGGGCAATGAGTGCGGGATCGTTGGTATAGGACGTGGGATGAAACTCGAAAATCGGATTATTATCGACAAATTCAAACAAGTTTTTCGATCCGAGGGCAAAGCCGAGGATGATCTTGCGCGGTTTGAAGTTCTTGCGCGCGCCTGTGATCACGCCCGTCTCAATCAGCGGAATGACTCCATCCGACACCAACTCGCTGTGTACGGCGAGATCCTTACGATCATTGAGGAAGGGAAGCACGGCGTCGGGAATTCCACCGATCCCGGTCTGCAGCACCGCACCGTCCTCGATCAGTCCCGCTACGTTGTGCGCGATGGCGACGTGCAAGTCGGTGATTTCAAATTTCTTGGTTTCGCATAGCGGCCGGGACGAGTCCACGACCACATCGATGTCACTCACGTGGATAAAGCTGTCGCCATAGGTTCGGGGCATCTGGTCATTGACCTGCGCCACCACCCAGCGAGCACACTTGGCGGCGGTGAGCGTGGTATCCACGCCCACGCCAAAGCTGCAATAGCCATGCGAATCCGGGGGAGATACTTCGATGAGCGCGACATCGATCGGCATTGCACCGCTTTCGAACAGCTCTTCGATCTCGCTGAGGTAGATGGGAGTGTAGTCGGCGCGCCCGTCGTTGATGGCCTCCCGCACGTTGGACCCGATGAAGACCGCATTGTGGCGGAAGTGGCCTTCCATTTCCGGAGCCACGTAGGGAGCGCATCCCATGGTCAGCATGTGGACGACTTCGACATCGTGAACGGAAGGGCCGCGCCGCATCAGGGCCTCGACCAGCGTCTCCGGCTCCGCGCACCCAGGCTGGATATACACGCGCATCCCCGACTCGACGCAGCGCAAGGCTTGGTCCGGCGTTTGCAGCTTTTTCTGGTATTCCTTTTCCCAAGACATCTCTGGCGGTCTCCTATTTTCTTTCCGATGGTGCGCCTGTTCCCTTTAGAGATTGGTCGGTGACCTCCAGTTCGTAACCTACCGAGGCATAGTAAATGGCTCGATCAAAAAACTGCTCCAGCAACTGCAGCATCTCCAGTTCACCGAACACTTCAACGGGGCGTTCCAAGACCGATTCCTTTTTGATGAACTCCCACAGGTTTTCTTTTGTCAGGACGATCACCCAAATCACTTCGCTGGGAGGCACGCGCTGTTTGGCTCGCCGCGCCCCAATCTGCAAATAGCGTTGCTCCAGGTGGAATTCATCCTTGCCCATGAGCCACTCACCGAGATGATGGTAGATCTCGAACACGCGTTCTTTCAGTTCTTCCGGGGGCACGTGTTTTCGAAAGCCTGGGGTTAAATCGGAATTCTCGACTTGATCACGAAGGCAGGTGGCCAGCGCCTGGGAATGGGTCTCAATCAGCCGAACCAGCCGATATAGCATCATCATGACGGCCTCCCGTACTAAACACGACCTGTAGATACAGTTTCAATGCCCGCAGTATCCGCAGCCATGATAGCCGGTACCTTCGTGTGTGACAAAGATCACATCAAGATTACCTTCTGTGGGCAGAAGCCGGAGCAGCAGCGCTGCTCCGGCCGGGGTCCGTTTGGCCTATGCTTCAGGCCGTCAGGGCCTCAACGAAGTGTTGACAAACAGAGGTTTCCACGTTGTAGAGCTTGCAGGTGCCGGGAGCAGTCAGATAGGGTTTGAGGATCGCTTCCACTTTTGAATAGGCCTCGCGCTCATAGCGCTCTGCATCCCGCTTCTCGGTCCACAGCGTGATGGTGATCATCTTTTCCATCTTGTTCTCCGGGACGAAAGGCATGATCTCCAGAAATCCGGGTTGATTCTTTAGGATTGGCAGAACTTCCTTGCGTACAACGTTTACGATTTCGTCCTTCTTCTCCCGTTTTGGGGCAAACTCCACGATGCGGGCAAACATGATGGATTCTCCGTTGATTTGTTTTATTGAGGATGGGTGCGACCCACAAGCTGACCCATCTGGGAGAGATGGATTAGGAGTTGAATGATTGAACGACGCAAGACTAGGCCGTCGGGGAGAAAAATCAGTGATTCGACATACACCATACCGTGATTCCAAACACACGATCACTCGGGTGTATCGCTAAAGCGATACCCTGATACGAAGCCGGAGTTTTTCTGGAGCTGGCGGGGCGACTCCAAGAAACTTAAAATAGGAAACAGCAGGAAATGAAAGGCAGAATTCGATGACTCCCCCAGCCTCTGTAAATTCCGCGCAGCATGGCATTTCCACGACGCCGCTTACGCTTCAGCCTCGCACCGCACATCCTCTCACTGCCGAGGAACTTCGCAAGATCAATGCCTACTGGCGCGCGGCTAACTATCTGTCCGTGGGCCAGATTTATCTGTTGGCCAACCCGCTTCTCCGCGAGCCTCTGAAGATCGAGCATATCAAGCCACGACTGCTAGGACACTTTGGAACCACACCCGGTCTGAACTTCATCTACGCGCACTTCAATCGCCTGATCAAGAACTACGATTTGAATGTCATCTATATTGCCGGCCCCGGCCACGGCGGGCCCGGACTTGTCGCGAATACGTACCTCGAGGGCACCTATAGCGAGTTCTATCCGAACATCACGCAAAACGAAGAGGGCATGCAGAGGTTGTTCAAACAGTTTTCCTTCCCCGGCGGAATTCCGAGCCACGCGGCGCCAGAAACTCCGGGCTCCATTCATGAAGGCGGAGAATTGGGTTATTCGATCATGCACTCTTGCGGCGCGGTTTTCGACAACCCCGACCTGCTTGCCTGTTGCGTGGTGGGAGACGGCGAGTCGGAAACGGGGCCGCTGGCTACGAGCTGGCATGGCAATAAGTTTCTGAATCCGGCGCGTGACGGTGCCGTGTTGCCGATTCTCCATCTCAATGGCTGGAAGATCGCGAATCCCACGGTGCTTGCGCGTATGAACGATGACGAACTCACCCAGTTCTTCACCGGGCACGGCTGGAAACCATATTTCGTCGAGGGACACGAGCCCGAGGCGATGCATCAACTTATGGCCAGTACTCTGGACACCATCGTTAACGAAATTCGAGCGATTCAAGAACACGCGCGTCAAAACAATGCTCGCGGCGTCGGAGGTTCGAACCTGCCCCGTTGGCCGATGGTGGTCTTGCGTAGCCCGAAGGGTTGGACGTGCCCGAAAATGGTCGATGGAAAGCCCATCGAAGGAACGTGGCGCGCGCATCAAGTGCCGGTGAGTGATCTGCAGAAGCCGGGACACCTGAAGATCCTCGAAGACTGGATGAGAAGCTATCGCGCCGAGGAATTGTTTGACGAGAATGGCAAATTTATTTCCGAACTCGCGGAATTGGCTCCGAAGGGCGATCGCAGGATGGGAGCGAATCCCCACGCCAATGGTGGCATACTGTTGCGCGATTTGGTTATGCCGGACTTTCGCAATTATGCGGTCGAGGTTCCGAAACCGGGTACCGAGAATGCGGAAGCCACGCGCGTGCTCGGCGGATTTTTGCGCGATGTGATGAAGTGCAACGCCGAGTCAAAGAACTTCCGCGTCTTCGGCCCGGATGAGACGGCCTCGAACCGGCTGGAGGCGATCTATGAAGCTAGCGACAAGCTGTGGATGGAGCCGATGCTTCCAGTGGACGAAAATCTTTCGCAGAGCGGCCGCGTGCTGGAGATGCTCAGCGAGCACATGTGCCAAGGCTGGCTGGAAGGCTATCTGCTCACCGGGCGTCATGGCTTTTTTTCCTGCTACGAAGCGTTTATTCACATTATTGATTCCATGTTCAACCAGCACGCCAAGTGGCTGAAGGTGACCCGCGAGATCGAATGGCGGCGTCCGATCGCATCGCTCAACTACTTATTGACTTCACACGTGTGGCGCCAGGATCACAACGGATTCACTCATCAGGATCCGGGCTTCATCGATCATGTGGTAAATAAGAAAGCCGACATCGTCCGGGTTTACCTCCCGCCGGACGCCAATTGCCTGCTCTCGGTGGCCGATCATTGTCTGCGGAGCCGGCATTATGTCAATGTGATCGTCGCCGGGAAGCAGCCTGCATTACAGTTTCTCGACATGGAGTCGGCTATCGAACACTGCACTACCGGCATTGGCATCTGGGAGTGGGCAAGTACAGACAATGGCGCCGAACCCGAGGTCGTGATGGCGTGCGCCGGAGACGTGCCCACGCTTGAGACATTAGCGGCAGTCGATCTTTTACGACAACATTTTCCCGACATCAAGATTCGCGTGGTGAATGTTGTTGATCTGATGACCATTCAGCCATCGAGCGAGCATCCGCACGGCCTTTCGGATCTTGATTTCGACTCGCTGTTTACGGTGGATAAGCCGATCATCTTCGCGTATCACGGCTATCCCTGGTTGATTCACCGCCTCACCTATAGGCGGCACAATCATGACAATCTCCATGTGCGCGGCTATAAAGAAGAGGGCACGACCACAACTCCGTTCGACATGACGGTCTTGAACGATCTGGATCGCTTCCACTTGGCTGGCGATGTAGTGGACCGTGTTCCGAGACTGCAGAAAGTCGGAGGCCACTTCAAGCAGTTGCTGCGCAATAAGCTGGTCGAGCATAAACAATACATTTACGAGCACGGAGACGATATGCCGGAAATCCGCGACTGGACCTGGCCCTACTGATGACGATGAAGGTTCTCGTTCTCAATTCCGGCTCCAGCAGCCAGAAGAGCTGTGTCTACGAGATTGGGGATAAGCTCCCAGACGATCCACCGAGTTGCATTTGGGAGGGCAAGATCGAGTGGACGGATGACCAGGCTGAATTCTCGATCAAGAACTCCCATGGAGTTTCCCGAAAAGATCAGACGTCGGTGGGCTCTCGTGAGGAAGCGGTGGAGCGGCTGCTCCGTAGCTTGTGGAGCGGCGCGACCCGAGGTATTTCTGGCGCTTCCGATATCGATGTGGTTGGGCATCGGGTGGTTCACGGTGGCCCGCGACATTTCGAGCCCGTGCTTGTTACCGCTGAGGTTAAGTCGGCGATCGAAAGCGTTTCCGTCTTTGCGCCGCTCCACAACCGCGCGGAACTCGAAGGCATGGAGATTGTCACGAAATTGCTGGGTCCGGTTCCGCAAATCGCTGTCTTCGACACCGGCTTTCATCGCACCATGCCTTTATCGGCGAAGACCTATCCTGGTCCTTACGAGTGGTTCGAGCAAGGGATTCGCCGCTACGGGTTTCACGGCATCAATCATCAATATTGCGCGCTGCGTGCTCGGCAGCGATGGGGAAAGAAATTGAATTCTCTGGTAACTTGCCATCTGGGGAATGGCTGCTCGTTGGCGGCAATTCGCGAAGGTCGAAGCGTGGATACCACCATGGGCTTCACGCCGCTGGAGGGTCTCATGATGGGGTCGCGCTCGGGCTCGGTGGATCCTGGCATCCTTACCTATCTGATGCGACACAAGCATTTCACGGGCGAGCAACTGGACGATGTGCTGAATAAGACGTCGGGACTGCTCGGGATCTCGGGAATTTCCAGCGATATGCGCCAAATTCTTGGTGCCCGCAAGAACGGTAACGAACGCGCTAAGTTGGCGTTCGATATTTATATCCATCGTCTGCAATCGGGAATCGGCGCCATGATGACCGTGCTGGGTGGAGCCGACGGTCTGGTATTCACCGCGGGAGTCGGGGAAAACTCACCGGAAGTTCGCGCCGCGGTATGTGACAAGTTAGCGTTCTTCGGCCTGCGGCTTGACACTGCGAAGAACGCGCAATCACCCTTGGACGAGGACACCGACATCTCCGCTCCAGATGCGACCGTCCGAGTTTTGGTGATTCATGCGCAGGAAGACTGGATGATTGCGCGGCAGTGTTGGGATCTGGTCAAGACGCAGTCATGAGCCTGCTCATGATGCCGTGACAGCAATCACAGCGGACACGCTTGCATTGGGCTATCGTAAGAACGGTTGCTCTCTATGCCCGGTTCGTCGGAAGTTTCTTTGGCTATCGTTGATTCGCCAGTTACCGGTTCGTCGGTCGGCGGTTCTTCAATCGTTGGTTCGTCCGTCATTGGTCCGTCAGCCATCGAAGATGGTTTGCGGCAGCTAGCCCCGGAACAGTTGCGTGCCATCCTTGCGAACTTCCTGCCCAAAAATGCTACGGCTGCCGAGCAGATCCGTGCTATTGAAACGGGGCTGCGAAGTCCAGCTGGGCAAGCCATGCGGGATGCGATGGCGCGATGGATCGTCGACTCGATTGTTCCAGTGGACAGATTAGTTCCGAAAGCGTACGAGAACTGGCGTCCACCGGTGCGGGACGCCATGATGTTCGTGGTGGCGCACCTCTCGCCCGCGCGCCTCGCCCCCAAGCTGGTGGAACAACTTGAACTCCCGGCAAACACTTCCCCGGAAGTGCGCTTGCTACGGCTGATCGCAAAGGTACCCGGTCTGCAGAAACTCGGACAAGTCATTGCACGGAATCAACACCTCCGTCCAGCTCTGCGAAATGCGCTTGCCCGCTTGGAAAATGGAATTCGCGATGTGCGGCCGGAGGACGTAGTCGCGATCATTCGACAAGAACTCGGGCCACGGGTCGAGAAATACGGCGTGAAGATTGCACCGGTCATACTCTCGGAGGCCAGTGTTAGTGCGGTGGTACGCTTCACCTGGGTTGATCCTCATAGCGGAAAGCGTGAACGAGGTGTCTTCAAGGTTCTGAAGCCGCACATCCCCGAGTATTTTGCGGAGGACATGGACTATCTTCAGGGACTGGCGCAATATTTCAGCGATCAGCAGCGCAATTACGGATTTCCCGCGAACCTTCTTCCGGATACCTTTAAGAAAGTCCGTCGCCTGTTGCGGCACGAGGTCAATTTTGTTCGTGAGCAGAAGACGTTACTCGAAGCGTGGAATCTGTATCGGTCGATGAAAGGGGTTCGAGTGCCGCGGCTGATTCGGCCCTTGTGTACATCGCGAATTACGGCGCTCACTGAAGAGCATGGGATTAAGGTGACGAACGCAGCGGCGCGCCTGCCGGCCTCGCGGCGCCGAAAAGTTGCCGAGCAGCTCATTGAAGCTCTGATCGCTGTCCCTCTTTTGGCGGCGCAGGAGGATGCCATTTTTCACGGCGATCCCCATGCCGGCAATCTGCTTTATAACAACCGCACCGGCGAACTGACGATCATCGACTGGGCGCTGCGGGAACGGCTAAGCCGCGATCAGCGCCGGCATCTCGCGCTCTTGTTTCTGCTGGTGACCTTGCGCGACCCCGTCGGCACCTGCAATGAAGTCTTGGCGCTCAGCCAGCAGCATATTAAGAGCGCTTCACCTAAGGGACGAATGGTTTGTGAGTTGGTCGCGCGTTTTCTTGACGAACTGCCGGCAGCACGTTTTTCCAGTGGAGTCGACGCGATGCGGCTCCTGGAGCGGCTTGCCATGAAAAATATCAAGTTCCCCGGTCCGCTGATTATGTTATCGAAAGTGATGTTCACGCTGGACGGAATCCTCGGCGACATTGGAGCGTCGGACAAAGGCACGGGCTTCGGCCTCACCATCGCGCGTCACGTTGCTCAGCATTGGATGCTCCATGGCAAAGAATTCCGTTCGCCTCTGATGAAGAGGGATTGGATTACGCTCCAGTGCAGCGCCTTGCTCTATAGCAGCCGTTTGTGGCTTAAGGGTGAGCAGGCACTGCTGGACCGTCTACTGCCCGCGGATTCTACGGCCCCAGCTGCATCCCCCTCGCTTCCCCACCCCATCCGGCAAATGCGGCCGACTGGGGACCCCGGTCGCTCGGAATGACAAACTTATTGACGGCTAGGTCTTCTCCGGTCTGCGCTTGCGCACCTATCAGGTCGCTCGCTCGCGAGCGCTGAATGTCAAAATGGAGCCCGATATTTCTGGCTGGAAGTCGTTGAAGCCGGAAGCGGTCAGGTAGTGCTCCATCTCCGGAAGCTCGAATACATGAAGGCCGTGATGCCTGCGACTCCACTCCCGGACCGGCCGAAATTTGAGGATGCCACCGCGACCTGCGGCGAAAGTGAAAACTGAAAGAATTGCCGCTGGTTTCATGACTCGAGCCATCTCGCGCAGAGCGATCACGGTATCTGTAAAAAGATGAAGGGAGCCGCAACAGAGGACGGCGTCGAAAAGGCCATCTTCGAATGGAAGAGCCTCCACTCTGGCGCGGGCGAAGTGGACAGTGGGAATGCCCTCCTTGGCAACGTAAGCCGCGCCTTGCCGAAGCATCCCCATGGATATGTCGATTCCGAAGACCTCCCTCGACGGGGACGCAATCCGCCGACCGTAGGTGCCGGGGCCGCAGGCGATATCCAGCACGCGGCCTTCGGTCAATTGGATTTTCTGAGTCACTGTACTCACCAGCTGTGCAAGAGTTGGGCTGTGAAATCCGCCGTAGAGATTTAAAACGATCGGATACCACAACCTAGTCTCGTAGATGCGTGCCATCCGATCGATGAAGCGCATTCTCCTTAGTTCGGGGTCTGCACTTCGGGATAGTTCCTCAAGAATGAAGTCGGGAATACCGTTGCTGATCGGGTAGTTTCGGGGACATGTGAGACAGCGCAACATGGCTTCTTCTTGGCGCAAGAGCCGTTTGCATACGGGGCACGCGTAAATTGAGAGGTCGCTAGCTGTGGAGGGTTTCGGCGGCATCGTTCCAAGCTTTATCATTCCAATCCGTTTCCGCCGCTCGGGGAATAAAGCTCATCGCCCGCTCGGCCAGTGCGGTAATGGTCAGGCTGGGATTGACGCCGAGGTTGGCCGCCACAACGGATCCGTCACAGATATACATATTTTTGTAGTTGAAGACGCGGTGGTGAGAATCGACCACGCCGCGACTGGGCGAATCGGCAATTACGCAACCTCCAATACAGTGTGCCGTGCCCGGGACATTGAAGAGGATTTCGGGAAGCATGCTCATGGGAAAACCGCCGGTGAGTTGCGCGCATTTCTGCGCAAACTCGTTGGCTTTCGGAATGTAGGTGGGCACCTTCTCACCCCGGCTGACGAGAAACTTCCTGAACGGCCAGAACCAAGGACGTTGCCAGCGCATCTCGATCTCGCCATCCAGCGCCTGCATGCAAAGGAGAATCACAAACTCCCGGGCCCATCCCAACGGTTGCAAAACACGCACCGTTTTGAAAGGGTGCCGCAGGAGAGAAACTATAACGTTCTTCAGCCAGAGAGCAATGCGCTGTGGACCAGGGCGGCCGTTGGTCAGGATGGTGGTCAGAAAACCTATAGCATCGGAACCGCTGGGGTAGCGAACGGCTTCAATGTGGGTGTGCTCGTCGATATAAATGCCGGAGCCGATCGCTATGCCCTGCGATACATCCTGGGAGTAGCCCGGAGTACGCGCCCCGATGAGCGACTCGGAATTGGTGCGCACGTGTTGGCCCAACTGACTGCTGATGGCCGGCAGCGAGCCATTTTCCTTGAGATGAAAAAGAAGTTCCATGGTGCCCAGCGAGGAGGCGGAGAAGACCACGGCGCGGCAGGTGAAGCGCTGGCGCCGCGGGCGAATTCGCGCTGTGGACTTTACGGTGTCGACTTCGTATCCAGCGCTGCCGTCGTTGGTACTAGAACCGGTACTGGAACCGGAACTGGAACTGGCGCCAGCGAGCGGCTTGACGTTCACCACCCTGGTCTCGGGAAAGACTTGCACACCGTGTTTTTCGGCGAGATACAGATAGCCGAGGTCCAGCGTATTTTTCGCGCCATACCGACAGCCCATCATGCAGCCACCACAGCCGATACAAGTGGTTCGCGCCGGACCTTCTCCGCCAAAGTAAGGATCGGGGAAGGTCTGATTGCCGGGTTGTCCGTCGGCAGGCTGGAAGATGCCAACCTTCGTGCAGTAGAAAGTATTTCCAAAGCCGGCGGCATCTGCCGCCTTTTTTAAGAGAAGATCGGCGGGTCCGAGGATTCTGTTTTCCGTTACACCCAACATGCGCGCGGCGGTCTGGTAGTGCTGGGGCATTTCCGTTTTCCAATCGGCCAATCCCGTCCAAGATCCCTTTTCCCACACTTTTTCCGGAGGAGCAAGCAAGGTGCAAGCGTAGGTGATGGATCCGCCGCCCACCGCGCAGCCATGGAAGATGGTGGCGTGCCTGAAGAACTGGATGTTGAAGAAGCCGCGCAGGCCCAGGTTGGGACGCCAAATCCAGCGATGGATCGACCAACTGCTGTGGGGCAGATTATCCGGCGTCCAACGCCGGCCCATCTCCATGACCGCGACTTTATATCCCTTCTCCGCCAGTCGAAGCGCGGAAACACTTCCGCCGAAACCGGAACCGATAACGATGAAGTCGAAATCGAAATCGGATTCATTGTTGTTGCGCACCACGAACTTCCCATCGCTCAATTGCGAATTTCTTGCGGTCGTTTTATTTGCAATCTGGTTATCTGCAATCTGGCTATTCACAATCTGACCTTCTCCATATTCTCTTGCGTTCGAAGGGTTGCATCAACCACTTGCCCAATCCTCTGCAGCGCTTCGGCACTCTGCGGAGAATCGAGGCCAAACATCGGGAAGTCATGGGTCATGTCTTCCCAAGATTCGAGGACGACATTTGCTCGCTGCATTTGGGCGCGATCGGCGAAGGCTTGAATGCTGGGGTACAAAATCTCGGCGCGGCCAGCCTGGATGTAGATAGGAGGAAGTCCGCGAAGGTCGGCCTGTATCGGTGAGACCAGCGGATTGTTGCGCTCGGCGGAGTCGCAGAACCAGTCCGCCCACTGCTCCAGCATTTGCGTGTCGATCCAGTCAAAGGCACCTTTGTCTGTGAGGTCAGGTGCCTTAAGATCCATTTCGAAGTCAGTTGGTGGAGATAGCGCAATTGCCAGTGCCGGGTGAGGAAGCTTCGACTCCCGAGCTGCCAGAAGCAAAGCCAGGGTCAGATTGGCGCCCGCCGAGTCGCCGGCAAAAATCAGATGGTCCGGATCGACGCCCGTCGCCAGTAGCCAGCGGTAGGCGTTGAGCGCATCTTCAAGCTGGGTGGGGAAGCGATGTTCGGGCGAGAGCCGGTAATCGAGGGCAAGAGTTTTGGAATTCGCAGCCAGTGTGATCAGCGCGATAAAGTTGGCATAGGCGCGCGGATAAAATGAGTATCCGCCGCCATGAAAATACAGGACGGTCACACGCGGCTCTCTATTCTTATCGGCAAACCACCTTCCTCTGAACTGTTCCTGTAGGACCGGTGTGATACTTACTTTGGACAACTCCGGTGAACTAATCATGACTGAGTCGAGATAGCGACGTGCTTCGTTCACATCTCCCATCCGGAAGGCAGCGAGCGTCTGCCGCTTCGCCATTTGTGTGGCTACTTCGAAGTACCAGTTCCAACCGGGCATGCGTGGGCCGTTGAGCGCCCGGCGAGCAGATACTTCGAGAACGGACTGGCTCAACTGGGCGGCGCTGCGGAGGCGGTAGCGGGGTGGGCCTCGGAAATGTATCCTGGCAGTCATGCCAAGCACCAATCTTTTGCGCGAACCTCTATGCCAACTTACGCGAACTTCTATGCGAACTTCTACGCGAACTTTGACTCGAACTTACAAGGGCTATCCAAAACGTGGTCTGGGAGCTGGAGTAGAATCAGCGAATCCGGCGGCGGAGCCGCGACTAAAGTTCGCACCATGTCATCTGCCTGTCGCCACCATCCGTGGAATTCGTGATCGCCCAAGTAAAGACCTTCGTTATAACGATCGTTTGGTAAACAATGGCCGACATAGCGAACACGCAGCGGATTCCAGCCATCGCGGTCGAATAACGGGATAACGGGGTTGACGCTCACACACCGGGTGTCCAGTCGAAGACCGGCGCGCAAAGCTTTCAGCGCGCTCTCTTTTGCGCTCCAGAGCAGGGTCACGAGCCGGTCTTGATCCTTAGCCGAGGCGCGCGCAACTCGTGCTTGCTCTTTGGCGGTGAAGTAATCGGCGACGAAGGTGTGGCCTCTGGCCTCGACCATTTCCAGATCGCAACCCAGGTATAGGGCCGACGACGCCACCGTACAAATTGCTCTACGGGAGCGGTGGCTGAGCGAAATTGTGACCGCAGCGGGGTGGCCGCTGAGAAATGCTTCGGGCGCGCCGTCGGGCGCCGGCCGTATTTCCATTTCTTTAAAGCTCTCGATAGTTGCGGGCACGCTCAGATAAGCGGACAAGGCGCACTTCGCGGTCCAGCGGCCCAATCGCCAGTCGGCGCGGCGTTTGGCGAAACGCATGGCGTTGAGGCAGACGGCTTCGTTTGTGCTGAGCCAATCATTCTCCGCCGGTACGTGGGCCTCGGTTTGTTCCAACCAATACACGTTCATCAAACTTACCTTGGCTGAGACTAAGCCACGACCGTCAGCCTGTGTTTCGACACTCGGGATTCCGCTTCTGCTACTCTCGCAATCCCACGTTCGATGGCATGGATGAGATAAGGACGGAGGTTTTCGGGCGGAATAATGTAATTTAGAGCGCCCACGTCGAGAGCCCGCTGCACGCTATGCACGCGGTCGAACTCGGCGGCCAACTCGCCCAGCTTCTCGGAGTGTATAACTTTGTAGAGTTCGTCGAACTGGGCGCGCAACCGGCTTTTCTCCGCGCCCTCGGCTTGAGCTATCGCCTGGGTCAGCGGTTGCAGGCGAGCATCTTTTTTGGCTCGGGCTTCGACTTCACTGGCGAAAACCACGGCGGCGGCCGGAGCGCCGCCGATCACCGAGGCATACGTTCCCTCCAAGGCGGCCACTTCCAGGTTTTCATTCAGTGCCCGCGAGAAAACCACGTATGCGCCTCCGTGATAGCGGGAGATCACGCAGAAGACGATCGGGCCTTTAAAGTTCACCACTGCCCTGCCGATCTCGGCGCCGTACTCCAATTGCAGCCTGCGCATTGACTCCGGCGAGCCATCGAACCCCGACAGGTTGGCCAAGACCACGACCGGTCGATTGTTGCTCGCCGCGTTCAGCGCGCGCGCGATTTTCTTGGAGGACTGTGGGAAGAGCGTGCCGGAAGTCCACTGGTCCGGCCCATCGGCGGGAACAAATCCTAATCGCGGCACGGGCTGGGATTCGATACCGATAAGACAAATGGGATAGCCGCCGAGATGGGCGTCCCAAACCACCGCGGTCTCTGCCGCGCGCATGCCCGCCCAGCGTTCGAGCGGGGCGTGGTCCTGATCTGTGACTGCCCGCATTACTTTACGAATGTCAAAAGATTTCTTGCGCCCGGGATTGGTTTCGTCGGACAAGATCTGGCCGATGGTTTCAAATCCTTCGTTGCTATTGTCATTATTATTGCCGTTGGAATTGGAATTGCCAGTGCCATTTCTGCCTTGGGGATAGACGCACACATCTCGATCGACGGGATCAGTAGTCGCGGCGCGGCGTGGGAAACGTTCGCCCGGGGCCACGTATGTGTGGTCATAGTGGCGCAACAGAATGTGGCAGGCTTCATCGATGTCGCGAGCCCAGTACTGCGCCTGGCCGTTGAGACCCATGATGCGGTCGTAGCCGCCGATCCCTTGATTGTCCTCAGCCGAAATGCTGCCGGAGAATTCCAGAGCGCGTTTGCCGGTCAATACCATCGCCGCTTTTGGCGTCATGACGAGGATGCCGCGGGTGTGCATAAGCATCGTGGCTTCGGCGTTCCAGTAGGGTTGCGCGCCGACGTTGATTCCATTCACCACCAGATTTACTTCGCCGCCGGCTTGCGTGAACTCGATCAAAGCGCGCAGGACGCGAGCAATCCAATCCATGTTTTCCACTCCGCTGGCCATAGAGATCTTGGCCCCGGCCGAGATCGGAAACCATTCCAGGGGAACATTTTTCTCCGTGGCCATGTCCAAAGCTGCGAGAATGCGCCGGCACTCCGGTTCGGCAATCGCGCCCAGATCCTTGCTGGGATCTCCCAGCAGCAGAACGCGAGTCATGCCCTCGGGATACTGGGTTGTAAAGTTGCAAATGATGCCGACGATGATGTTGGCTTTGTTTTGACCGTAGGGACGATCGACGGCGACCAGGCGGCCTTCCGAGTCAAGATCATGCTCGATGAAAACGCCAGGGGGGAATTCCGCTCGCGTGTGTTCGGGAGCGGGTGTGAGCATTCGGATGATCTCGTAAGGGTAGATGAACCCGCGCTGACGCATACGGACGACTTTCTGGTTGTATTCGGTCAGCGCTCGGATGGGTTGCAGTTGAGCGGCGGGGCGGAAGGTAATGAGCATGTTGCTGCCGCCCGGGCTGGAGATACGCACCACCATGTCGCGCAACTCGCCGGTCGCGGGATGGGGAATGCGGACGCGCACCACTACTTGTTCCAGCCCCAGGCCTTCGGTTGCGGGTGCGAGTTTGTGCACGAGATCACGCAATTCATCCCGCCCAAGGTTGAGCGGGGGCCACACGTTAAGCAGTATGCGATTCCAATGGAGGCGTTGATAGGTGGGCCGCCGCGACTGAAACAACCGGATGCTGGCCATGGCTTCCATTAACATCCGCTCCAGATGCGGAAGCTGCGCAATGCGCCCCGATTTGTCTCGCACCGGAGTTACGTCGCGTACTTCCGCACACGCGAACAAGCGCTCATCCTTCGGGTTATCGCGGGCCACGGCGTGGAGCAGGTAGACATCTTCGGTTGACGGCAGACGCTCAATCTTGAAGTTGCTAAGCCGCCAGAGATGCAGCCGTTTCCCCATCATGGGATGAATACCGCGGTAGAGTTTCTCCTCTTCATATTCATACCTATTCCCGCTGGCATTTCTGCTGGGACGATAAGTGAAATGCATGCCGGCGATACCTTGGACGTGTCCTGCTCCGGCGGCGGTAACCACGATGCGGCGTATGGAGCGGGGGAAGCTGACCTGGTTGAGCACGGAACGAATTTCCTGGTGCGTAGCCTCCGCGTCGTCGAGGCCAGAAGGATGGAAAACATAAAAATCGACAACGATGTCGTGGTCCGCCGGGACCTCCGCGATCATGGGAAACAACGCCTGCGCCGCCTTGGAGAGCCGGGAATACAGGGAGTACGTGGTGAAGACGTGAATGTGCTTTCCCTCGTGGTCGTACTCGGCCGATGCGCAACATTGTCTGTCCACGGCAGGCCCGCCCACGGCATGCCCGTCCAGAGCTTGCGTTTCCAGAACGATGGAACGAAAGTTCGTCAGCTTTCGAATCCGATAATACCGCCATGTCAGCGCCTCTAACATCAGCTTGCACAAGGCTTGGTCTGCGGTCGCGAAGCGGCGGGAGATCAGACTGAACAGTGGCTGCGGACATTCGACCAGCGCGCGCACTCTCTCGTTCCGATCCGCGGCGTCGGGATTTGCCGCCAGATAGGCAAGATGCTCCTCTGCCTGTTGGTACACTTGCTTGCGTGCTTGCTCAAACTGCGGTTGATCGAAGTAGCGATAGCGCACCTCGCGGGCCAGGTCGGTGACGGCGGGGAAAAGCCCGTTGGTCATGGAGGCCATGCGGTCGAGGAGCGTCCGAAAGGATTCCTCAGCGCGCGGCGACAGCGTCTGGATGCGCCGTAGACGTTCTTCGAGGACGCGCACGACAGGCGCGATTTGCTGCTCCACGCGTAGATGTGATTTGTAAATCCAGAGCAGGCTCTCTTCCAGTTCAGGCGTGCGATCCAGGGTCTTTACACCATAATGAGCCAGCGCACGTTGGAGCGCACTGACAAAGGCTGGCGGGAGTCCCTGACCGCGCGTCTCCAGCATGCGCAAGTAAGAAAACAGATAGACCTCGGCGCTTGCTTCCTCGCCGCTGGCGTGATGGTTTACTTCTGGCGCGCGTTGGAACAGGGAACATACGTCCACAAAAATGTTGAGAATCTCATCTTCGCACTGTCTTATATCCTCACTAAACACGGGGCAATTCTCCCTCCATTCGGCGAGCAGTCGCGTGGTTTGCCTGGGATCGACGTCGAAGCCCAACATGAGCTGGCGTAGTTCGTCCAGGCTCTGATGGCAACTGGAGGGGACGGCATCGGCGTTGGCATCCAGCGCGCGCGACGCGCCAAACACCACGCGCTCGGCATCCGCAACGGTGTCGTCACCGGCGACAGGGTCGATCTGTAGGAGTGGGGCTCCGGTATCGACCTGCACGTTGGGAATGATCATCACCTGCCGGACTTTTCCTGAAAATGGGGCGACAATCTGGGTCTCCATTTTCATGGCCTCGAGCACAGCCAGGCGGTCGCCGGCCGCAACCATATCGCCCGGCTTGACGGAAATGGAAACCACTACAGCCGGCGCTGGTGCGTGCACCACGCCGGCGTCATCGCGATCGATCTGGTGAGATACACCGTCCACTTCGATCCGGTAACTCAATCCCTGGACTATGGAGACGATGCGAAAACGCCGCCCGAAGACAGTGAGCCAGCATTCGTACTGACCCAAACGCTCGATCTGAGCGTCGATGCGCGCCCCATTTATTTCCACGCGGTAGCGCTGAGGGCCGAGGCGATAGGTCTTCGGCGAATAGCGATGGCCGCGGTAGCTTAGCTCCGCCGTCCAACCCGCTTCACTGCGGACCTGCGGCCGCCCGCGCACGGCTGCGGCATAAAACTGCGTTTGTTCCACCGCCAACTGGGCATCGTAGGCCTCGATGGCGGCTTGGACCAGAGCCACATCGGCGTAGCGCCGGGAAAGGTGTCCACCAGTTGCCGCCAATTGGTCCAGCCAGCCGTTGTGAAACTCTCCACACTGCACTTCGGGCCGGTTCAACAAGTCCAGTAGAAACGCTTTGTTGCTGGTTCCGCCCTTGATGACAATTACGCTCTCGCGCAGCGCCCGCTGCAGGCGGGAAAGCGCTTCGTTACGATTCCGTCCGTAGGCGATGATCTTGGCAATCATCGAGTCGAAGTCTGGCGGGATAACGTCGCCTTCCGCCACGCCGGTGTCGACCCGCACTCCCGGCCCGGGTAGAATTCTGAAGCGCTCAATCGTTCCTGGAGCCGGAGCAAAGCCGTCGTGTGGATTTTCCGCATTCAGCCGCACTTCAATGGCATGACCGGTGGTCGGCGGCGGTTCGCCTTCGAGGTGGCCGCCGCGAGCGACGTGAATCTGAAGTTTCACGAGATCAAGTCCGGTCGTACATTCGGTCACTGGATGTTCAACCTGCAACCGGGCATTCACTTCCATGAACGAGAAACGGCTATTTTCCGGGTCGTAAAGGAATTCGATCGTGCCAGCGTTGCGATATCCCGCAGCTTGACTCAAGCGCACCGCTGCTTCGCGCAGCGCCTGATCCTGTTCCGGCGAAAGCGCCGGGGAAGGCGCTTCTTCGAGAATTTTCTGGTGCCGCCGCTGGATGGAGCAGTCGCGCACGCCGGCGGCCCACGTCGTCCCATAGTGGTCGGCAATGATTTGGACCTCGACGTGGCGCGCGTCTTTCACCAGTTGCTCCAGGAAAACGGTCGGGTCGCCGAAGGCCTTGAACGCCTCCGCTTGGGCGCTGGCGAAAGCTTGCGGAAGTTGGGCCGCCGAACTTACCCTACGAATCCCGTGCCCCCCTCCTCCGGCTGTGGCCTTGATAAGGATCGGATAACCCAGGCGTGCGGCATGGCCATGGGCAGCGGTGAGCGTCTCCACCGGCCCGTTGCTCCAAGGCACGACCGGTATCTGGGTCTGCTCCGCCAACCGTTTGGAGGCGATCTTGTCGCCCACGCGCCGCATTGCATCGCCATCCGGGCCGATAAACACAATGCCTAGATCGCGGCATAGGTCGGCGAATGCGGCATGCTCGGACACAAAACCCCATCCCACCCAGACCGCGTCTGCGCGCGCGTTCGCCAGCGCGCGTTCAATCCGGGCATAGTCGACGTAACTGCTCTTAAGTTGCTGGGTATTGGCATCGAGGACTTGAGCGGGACCAAGACACACTGCCTCGTCCGCCTCACGCACAAACATGCTATGGCGATCAGGCTCGGTGAAGAGCGCGATCGTGCGCAACGATGTGCTGTGCTCTTGATTGAAATCGC
Organism: Terriglobales bacterium; assembly: GCA_049512435.1. Taxonomy (GTDB): domain Bacteria; phylum Acidobacteriota; class Terriglobia; order Terriglobales; family Acidobacteriaceae; genus Acidiflorens. Next base: position 29,580 of record JBEKXC010000025.1, read on the forward strand.
GGGCGGCATGGATGAAGCGCATGGCGGCTTCGCCGCGATTTACGATGACCACGCGTTGAAATTCGAGTTCCATAGTTTCCGATCAACCGCTGAGGACCGGGTCATGCGCTTTATATGGCGACCTCTTCCAGTGAAATCAGAGCTTGCAATGCCTTCAACGACTCGGCATCCACGGCGTCGGGAACCGCTGCCGTGCGGTATCCGCCAAGCTGCAGGTAACGGTTTCCGTTCGTGTCCACAACCTCTGCATCGAAGCTGCCACGAGCAGGATCGAGAGTGACGACGGCGTATAGGCGGGTGTCGGCCGACTCCGGCACCGGTAATAATGATGAAATGCGATCAATGTGCTGCGGCAGACCCATGCGGCCCTGCACGCCCATCTCCCAGATGCCGGCAGTTTGGAAGCAAAGCTCAATCAGGCGGGGCGCCATTATGGTTGGCAGTTGGGACGGCAGATGGTTTGCTGGCAAGCCCTTTGCCATCAGCCCGACGATCCGGTGTCCGTCCCACCACGCCCGCTCGACAACCTGGTATGCGGGTCCGTGGAAGTAGAGGCGATAGATGTCGGCGGCTTCGATGATGCGTCCGTCGAGCAATCCGAGCGCCGCGACTGTCATCGCTTGGGGCGCCTCTTTCGTGAGCCGCACACGGCCGGTGAAGTGTGTTGTCACCTGTGGCTCGACCTGGTTGGGGAGCGGTCGGCTGCCAAGCAAGCGGCAGTCTGCCAGCAGGGTCGAGGTCAAATTGTCGCGTTGCGGATGGATGTCGCGCTGAGAATAGAGGAGCGCCTCGACCGTCACTGTGCGCGGTTGATTCCGGTAGAACTTGAACGGCGCCAGGAAGTTCACATCTTCGAGCGCGGCGACATGCCACCCCGGAAGCAGGCACAACGCAGCTTCGGCAAACGCTTCGATGCCCATGACCCCAGGCAGCACCGGTGTGCCGTCAATTTGATGATCGTGCAAAAAGGGCTGAATTGCCGGGTCCAGCGTCGTCTCGATGGTGAGGCCGGACTGAATGCTCACGTTCTTGATTTTGCCGAGCATTGGCCCTGAACCAGGTCCCGGTGCTGGAAAAGTCTTCGGGTTTCCAGCCGCTGATGTTTCCAGCCCACCGGTTGCGTCCCATTCATTCAGCAGAACGCCAAGGCGCTGACCGACGACAATTTCTCCACGCGTTCCTCCCGTCGTCAGTTCGCGACGGATCAAGGGAATCCCCGCCTCTGGCGGCAGCATGTCGATACCTGCCAGCTCCATCATCTTTGGAATCGAGCCGCGCGTCGCCATGCCGATGCCGCCCCATGCCGTCCAATCAATGACGATGCCGCGTGTCACGGGCCGGGTAGTGCGGAAGCTCGATGTGATCTTGCACAACAGATCGTTAGCCGAACTGTAGTCTGTTTGTCCAGCGTTGCCGAAGCGTCCGGCAATCGAGCTGAATGCCACCGTTGCCCCGAGAGGCATGTCGCCGATGGCATGCAGAAGATTGAACCAGCCGT
>JBEKXC010000026.1:0-30517 GCA_049512435.1 Terriglobales bacterium
GCTGGATTCATCAAACACTTGCTATCGCATCGCCGAGCGCGTGCTGGCCGAACTCGGCGTCCAGAGCCGAGTCCGCATTGAAATTGACAAGCGGCTGCCGGTGCAGGGAGGGCTGGGCGCGGCGTCTTCGAATGCCGTGGCGACCATGACCGCGCTGGAGTTAACGCTCAAGAAGAAATTATCAGAGCGCGCGCGGCTGCGCATTGGCGCCGAAGTTGGCTCCGACCTGCCGCTGTTTCTCGTCGGCGGAACGACATTGGGAGTGGGTCATGGCGAGGAAGTTTATCCGTTGCCTGATTTGCCTGCTTTGCCGATAGTGGTGGTGACTCCGGAGGTTGGGGTCTCGACGCCTCAGGCGTTTGCCGACTGGGATGCGCTGGTGGCTGCCGAGCTTTGCTCGACTGGGCGGACGAATGCGTCCGCCCCTACGCGGGCAGTTGCAGGGCGAGGGCAATTGACGCCGTCGGACGGCTCCGATAGACTGTTTGAGGTTGGCTGCGTGCTGTCAGCGTGGCTGAGTGGTTCACCCGGCATTATTGGTTCACCCAACACCGGTGCTCCTGCAAAAGGCGGGAGCCGGGCCGAGAAGTTGCTTCTCGACCTTGTCCGTACCGGGATTGAAAACGACTTCGAGAGAGTCGTCTTTCCCAAATATCCCGAATTGCGTGACATAAAAAGTGCGCTGGAGCGCGCAGGGTCGAGATACGCTTCGCTCTCCGGGTCAGGGTCAACCCTGTATGGGCTGTTCCGATCGCCAGCCGAGGCCGCGAAGGCGGCTAGCCGTCTGCGGAAGCAGGGGCTGAAGGCGGTAGCGACCAGTACGTTGACGCGCCGGCAGTATTGGAAAAGAATTGTGTGAGGCAGGTTGCGAGGTTTCAGGGTAAATAGCTTGAAACCTCGATCTTTGTGAACGACAATTGAAGGGCAATCTGCCGATTGTTTTACTGGGCCGTCGACTAATGGTAGGTCAAGTGCCTTTGGAGCACTTTGTCTAGGTTCGAATCCTAGCGGCCCAGCCAGAAAACCAGTTCTCAGTTGCCAGTTCTCAGTTCTCAGTAGAGACACTGGAGCCCCACAACCGAGAACTGAAAACCGGGAACTGAGAACTGAAACTATGGCTACAGTTGCGACGACAACGACCACCGCGGAAAAAAAGCCGACGACGGACGAAAAAACGGAACGCAAGCCACAACGCGCCCGGGTCGACGACAGATTCAAGGTGTTCTGTGGAACCGCCAACGAGGCGCTCTGCGATGAGGTCTGCCATTTTCTTGGCCTGACGCGCGGCCAGGCTCTGGTCACTCGCTTCAAGGACGGCGAAGCGTATGTGCAGATACAGGAGAACGTGCGCGGGGCCGACGTGTTCGTGATGCAGCCCACCTGCCAGCCGGTGGACATGCATCTGATGGAACTGTTGTTGATGATGGACGCGCTGAAGCGAGCTTCGGCGCGACGCATCACGGCCGTGATTCCGTACTACGGCTATGCGCGCCAGGATCGTAAAGACAAGCCGCGGGTGCCGATTTCGTCGAAGCTGGTGGCGGACCTGCTGACTACGGCAGGCGCCGACCGCGCGCTTGTGGTCGACTTGCACGCGCCACAGTTGCAGGGATTTTTTAACATTCCGGTCGATCACCTGTTCGCTTCACCGGTGCTGGTGGATTATTTCAAGAAGCTGAATCTGCCCGATCTGACCGTGGTTTCGCCGGACGCGGGTGGTGTGGAACGCGCGCGCTTCTTCGCAAAGAAAATGGACGCAGCGCTGGCCATCGTGGATAAACGGCGCGTCGAGATGAACGTCGCGGAAGTGATGAACGTAATCGGCGACGTCAGTGGCCGTACCTGTCTCATCATCGACGATCTCATCGACACGGCGGGAACGCTGGTGAAAGTGGCGCAGGCGCTGATTGAGAACGGCGCGAGCACGGTGTATGCCTGCTGCTCGCACCCGGTACTTTCGGGGCCGGCGGTGGAGAATCTTGTGGACTCACCGATTACCGAGGTGGTCGTGACCAATACGATCCCGCTGAGCGCAGCGGCGAGGCAAGTCTCGAAGATCAAGGTGCTTTCGATTGCCGGGCTGATTGGACGGGCGATTCAGTCCATTCACGAAGAGACTTCGGTCAGCAGACTTTTTATTTAGGTATTGCGATTTTGATTGTTGCGGGGCAAAGCCCCGCCACCACACGAGTCGAGAAGGACGGAAACGGAATTATGGCGACTGCAACGGATATCAGCATTCTGGAAGCGCAGAAGCGCGAACCAGGAACCAAGAACGCCGCCCGGCGCGTGCGCGTCAGCGGAAAGATTCCAGCTGTTGTATATGGAGCGGGCAAAGACGCGGCTTCGGTCGCGGTCGATCCGCGGCAAGTCCTGCGCATCCTGAAGTCGGAGAGCGGGCACAACACGATTTTCGACCTGACGCTCGACAGCGATCGCGTGAAGGCCATGATCGTGGACTGGCAGTTTGAACCCATCAAGGGAACGCTGCTCCACGTGGATCTGCAGCGCATCGCCATGGATAAGAAGCTCACCGTTACGGTCCCGGTTGTGCTCAAAGGAGAGGCAGCGGGCGTGAAGACTGAAGGCGGCATCCTCGAACAGTTGCTGCGCGAGATCGAGATTGAGTGCCTTCCAGCCGACATCCCGAAAAGCATTGAAGTCGACATCAGTCACCTCGTGTTCGGTGTCGAAGTGCGCGTGAAAGATCTGCCGCACAGCGAGAAGCTGAAATTCCTGACCGAAGAGAACCAGATGATCGCGCACATTACCACGGTGAAGGAAGAAGTGGTTGCGGCTCCCGAGGTGGTGGCGGGCGAGGCGGCAGTTGCACCGGCTGAACCCGAAGTCATTAAGAAAGGCAAGCAGGAAGTTGAGGGTGAAGGCGAGGCCGAAGGCGACGCCAAGGGTAAGGCTAAGCCCGAGAAGGCCGAAAAGCCTGAGAAGGCTGAGAAGAAAGAGAAGAAATAGAGCTTGTGTGGAGGCGGGGCTCTGCCCCGTCACCACACGGTCTCGTGGACAGCCGCGTGAAACTGATCGTCGGTTTGGGCAACCCCGGAATCGAGTACCAGTTCACGTGGCACAATCTCGGGTTCTTGACGGTTGACCGGATCGCCAATGGACTTGGGATCGAAATCAGGAATCGCCAATGCCGCGCGCTGACTGCGCGGGCGATGATCGGCGGTGAGGCGGTGGTCCTGGCCAAGCCGGAAACCTACATGAACCTGAGTGGGCTTTCGGTGCGGGAGTTAGTGGCGGAACATCAGGTCGATGTGCAGCGGGATCTGATTGTGATTTACGACGAACTCGACTTGCCGCTAGGCGCGATTCGCATCCGGCAGCGGGGCAGTTCGGCGGGGCACAACGGGATGGAATCCATCCTCGGCGCGCTGAATACAGACGAGTTCCTGCGGATTCGACTGGGAATAGAGCCCGATCGCAAAGTCGTGGACGGCGTCAAGTATGTGCTAACGCCGTTCCGCAAAGCGCAGGAAAAAGTTGTGGACGAACTCCTCGACACGGCGGCGCAGGCGGTTGAGGTGATTGTGAAAGAAGGACCGGCGGCGGCTATGAATAGGTTCAATCGCAAAAACGAGCCGGGAGAATGAGCGGTTAAGTCGTTGGTCGACGGTCGTTGGTCGATGGCAAACAACAGCGGACCACGATGAATCCGCGAGCGACTACCGACCAGTGACTGACGACCAAGAGAATTTGGAGATAACGAATGAATCGCAACTATGAAGTGATGTTCATCGTCCGTCCCGACATGGTGGATGAGGATTTGAACAAGCTGATTGCAACGCTCGAGTCTTCGGTGACCTCGTCGGGCGGAACAACCAAGAGCGAGGTTTGGGGCAAGCGCCGGCTTGCGTACAGAGTTGGCAAATTCAACGATGGCATCTTTGTGTTGATGATGATTGAAGCTACCGGCGCAATCGTGCACGAAGTCGAACGCCGCCTGCGCGTGACCGAACCGGTGATCAAATTTCTCACCGTTCGCACCGACGAAGAACTGAAGCGGCTCGACAAGATCAAGAAGATCCGCGACTCGAAAAAGAAAGCCAGTGCACAGCCGGCCGCAATCGCCGCTCCAATAACACCGGCAACGCCGGTGTCGCCGGAAGCGGGCACGGCAACGCCGGCCTCGGCGCCGGTTTAGGTGGAACAGGTTTTTGGTTCGGCACGGTTTTCGTAGTGCCGCCACCGCCGACAAGAGCGGGGCAAAGCCCCGCCGCCACACAACCGAATTCTCAGAAAGCAGGAGCACTATGGCAGAAGAAACAAAAGCACCAACCGCGTCTGCGGGATCAAGCCACGGCGAAAGTCGCCCCGAGCGCAGTGGAGGTGATCGCCCCGAGCGCAGCGGACCGCGCGGTCCGCGTCCCGGCGGAGGCCCTGGTGGTCCCCGCGAAGGCGGCCGCAAATTCTTCCGGCGCAAGAAGGTTTGCAAGTTTTGCGTCGAGAAGATCGAGGCCGTCAATTACAAAGATGTGCGTCTGTTGGCGCAGTTCATTGCGGAAAGCGGCAAAATCACTCCGCGACGCCTGACCGGCGTGTGCACCCCACACCAGCGCCGATTGTCGCGAGCCATCAAGCAGGCGCGCAATATCGCGCTGCTGCCGTTTGCGGGGCGTGCGCAGTAGGTGGTCAGGTAAGACAAGATCAACCGAAAAAAAACGGAGTCATTCATGGAAGTCATCCTGAAAGAAGATGTGCCCAAGCTGGGCAACCGCGGCGAGGTGGTGAGGGTCGCCGAGGGATACGGGCGGAATTTTCTGCTGCCCAAGAAACTGGCGATTGAGGCCACCGTTGCCAACAAGACTGTCATCGAGCAGATGAAGGCCGCCGCCGTGCGCCGCTTCGCCAAGGAAAAGACGGAAGCCGAAGCGCTAGCCAAGCAGTTTGACGGGCTCGAGGTGAAATTCCTGCGCAAGTCGGGCGAAGGCGATCAGCTGTTCGGATCGGTTACGGCCAGCGACATTGCCGACGCGCTGGAGAAGAAGAGTTTCCACATCGATCGCCGGAAGATCCAGTTGCACGAACCGCTCAAGAGCGTTGGCGAGTTCATAGTCCCCATTAAGCTGCACAAGGACGTGACCACGCACTTGAAGGTGGTCGTCGACAAAGAAGCGGCGGCAGAATAGTTTAGGTTCGTCATTCTCGTGGGACGGGCGATTCGCCTGTCCTGCCGGGCGGGGCGCCCGCTCCATCAAGCGTCATCTGATGTCCGCCCAAAGAACTCCTCCACTTTTTTCAAGTCCGTCGTTCTGCTGTAGGGTGGCAGACTCTCCACAAACACGCGTCCGTACTGCTTCTTCAAAATCCGATTATCGAGCAGAGCCAGCAATCCGCGATCGTGGAGCGATCGAATCAGTCTCCCAAAGCCCTGCTTCAGCGTAATCACGGCGCTCGGCACCTGGTATTCGAAAAAGGCATTTCCGCCGCCGGCGTCAATCGCCTTCACGCGAGCCGCCACCACCGGATCGCTCGGCACGGCAAACGGCAAGCGATCAATAATCACGCAGCTCAACTGTTCGCCCTGCACGTCCACGCCCTGCCAGAACGAAGATGTCCCAAACAAGACGGCGTGGGGCGTGATTCGGAACTCCTCCAGCAGCGCCGATTTCGGAGCGTCGCCCTGCTTGAGCATCGGAAAGTCCAACAGGCCAAGCAGGCGCTCGTAGATTTCGTTCATCTGCGCGTAGCTGGTGAAGAGCACGAACGCGCGTCCGCGCGTAATCTCAAGAAGCCGCCGAATAAGGCCGGCGGCCTCACCGGCGAATTGCGGCGTGCGCGGATCGGGCAGATCGGGCGGGACGTAAAGAATCGCCTGGCTTTCGTAATCGAAGTGCGAAGCGACAATCAACTCGCGCGCGTGGTCGAGCCCGAGCCGCTGCCGAATGTACTCGAACCCGCCGCCGACGGCGAGAGTTGCCGAGGTCAGCACCGAAGTCTCCAGCTTCGACCATAGGCATTCGCGTAGAATCTGGCCAACTTCGATCGGAGTGGCTTGGAGGAAAACATTGGCGCGGACGCCAGCATGTTTGTCGTCGCCCGTAAAGGATGAAGATTTCCGCCGGGAGCCCGGCGCTCCACGAAAGCCGCGCCGCTCAATCCAGAAGACCGTGTTGGGGTCTTCGTTTTCCATCACGAAGCGAAGCTGCACCTGCAATTGCTGCGCGCGACGCACGAGTGTGAAGACTTCTTCCGGCTTCTGCGGAAGTTGCTCCAGTTCCGCGCCCAGCCGGTACAGCGAATGATTTAGGGCAAGAAATTCTTCGCCGTTTTCCTCCAGGAACTCGCGGCGGGAGTCGAAGGCAAAGCGGCCTTCGTTCGCGGGCAGGAGCGAAAAAAATAGCTGCGAGCGTTCCCGCACCGACTGAATCGCTCCCGACATCTGTGGCGTATAAAGCTTCTCGCGCTGCAGCAGGTGTTCTACGTCGCGCGTCAACTCGTCCATCCGCAGATTGCTGACCGAGATTCCGAAGTAGTTGCTTGCAACTTCTTCCAGTTCGTGCGCTTCGTCGAAGATCACCGACCCGCAATCGGGAAGGACTCCGGCGTCGGGCGCGTCCTCGGCTTCGAGTTTGATGGAGAGGTCGGCGAAAAACAGATGGTGATTGACGATGATGATGTCGCTTTCGGCTGCGCGCCGCCGCATTTCGGTGATGAAGCAGCGGTCGTATTCCTTGCATTTCTGGCCGAGGCAGGTATCGGCCCGGGCGTCGAGCTTGTGCCAGAGAGCGCTGGCTTCGGGAAGTTCCGCGAGTTCGGCGCGATCACCGGACTGCGTCGTTTTCTCCCACGCGGCGATGGCGCGGTAGTGCTCGATCTCCTCCAGTCCGCTGAGCACGGGCTGATCGGTGAGGTCGAAAAGCTTCTTGCGGCAAAGATAGTTGCTGCGTCCCTTCATGTAGCAGACGCTCAGCTTGCGATCCTCTCCGGGAAACAGCGCACGCTCCAGCGCGGGGACGTCTTTAAAGAAGAGCTGCTCCTGCAGGTTCTTGGTGCCCGTTGAGATGATTACGCGTTTGCCGGAGCGGATCACCGGCAGCAGATAAGCGAGTGTCTTGCCCGTACCTGTGCCGGCCTCGACGATCAGATGACGCTTTTCTTCGAGAGCTTCTTCGACCGCTTGGGCCATCTGCAACTGCCCGCGACGGAACTCATAGGCTGGGTGCGTTTTCGAGAGCAGGCCGCCCGGCGCGAAGAACTGGTAGAGCGAGAATCCCGCTGGCCGAGTTTCCTGAGGGGACACGGAATGGGATGAGGAGGGCACGGAGTCTCTATAATAGCTAACAGTTCCCGGTTCCCGGTGCTTCGTTCTCAGTTCTCGGTTCTCAGTAAAAACCTTCGTCGACTCGGAATCAGAAAAGATACCCATTGAGCAAGAAAAAGCCATCTCCCTTGGTCGCCATCGTCGGACGCCCTAACGTTGGCAAATCGACGCTCTTCAATCATCTGACCGGATCGCGGCGCGCCATCGTCGGAGACGAGCCCGGCATCACGCGCGACCGCCTCTACGGCGAGGTCGAATGGCGCGGGCGCGAGTTTCGAGTGGTGGATACGGGCGGCATCGTTCCCGACGATAAAGACTTCATCCCGTCGGAGATCTTTCGTCAGGCGAAAGTCGCGTTCGAAGAGGCGGCGGCTATCGTTATGGTCGTCGACGCTCGTACGGAGATCGCAGGGCCCGATCGCGAGTTGGCTAGACTCCTGGCTCGCACTGGCAAACCGCTCTTTCTTGCGGTTAATAAGATGGACTCCGACAAGCAGGATTCGTTGATCGGTGAATTTCACTCGCTTGGAATGCGGAATGTGTTTCCGGTTTCGGCAGAGCATGGACGCGGGATTGACGATCTGCTGGATGCGATTCTTCCGGTGCTGCCCGCAAAACCCAAGGCAACCGCGGAGGACGGGGAGTTCACGGAGATAAATGGGGATGAAACTCCGGCAATCCCAGAGGAGCCGCATGAGATCAAGGTGGCCATCATCGGGCATCCTAATGTCGGTAAATCCACGCTGCTGAATCAACTTACCCGAACCGATCGCGCCATCGTCTCACCCGTCGCCGGGACTACGCGAGATTCCATCGACGAAGTCATCCAGTACAAAGGCCGCAAGATTCGCTTCATTGATACGGCCGGCATCCGGCGTAAAGGCAAGACGCACCTGATGGCGGAGAAGCTATCGGTGGTGATGGCGCGCAAGAATATTGAAGATGCCGACATCGTTCTCTTCATGGTCGATGCTACCGAAGGCGCCAGCGGACTCGACGCCAACATAGCCGGCTATGCCCACGAGAGTGGGCGCTCCGTGATTATCCTGGTCAATAAATGGGATCTCGTGGCCAGCGGCGAGAAGCGCGCCATCAGCCAATCTCGAACCGCGCGCATACAAGACGCCAAGCGGCCCCAAGATCGCGCTCTCTACGAAGAGCGGCTGCGCTACGGGTTAAAATTTCTGGCCTATGCTCCGGTGCTCTTTATTTCCGCGCACACGGGCAAGGGGACGGAAAAAATTCTTCCGCTGATCGAGAAAGTCGCGGCCGAGCGCCGCAAGCGCATCACAACCGGCGAGATGAACCGTTTCCTGAAGACTGTTGACTTTGACCGCGCCTCCGTTCCGGTAAGCAAGCGCGTGAGAATTAAATATTTGACGCAGGCCGGAGTGGCGCCGCCTACGTTTGTGCTCTTCACCCACCGGCCCGTTAAGCTGCATTTCTCCTATCAGCGCTTTCTTGAAAACCAGATTCGCGAGGCGTTCGGGTTTGTTGGCTCACCTATTTGGATCAAGAACCGGGCGCGGGAGTAAAGCGCCGAGTCAGAGGTTCGACCATTTAGACGAAACGTTAGACGGGCTCCGCCGACGGTGGCAGCGGAGCCGCTTCGAACGGCGGCGGAGATTCTGGAACTGGAGGCAATTCTGGTGCTGGAGGCGGGGATGGATTCAGCAGCGCGTCGAGATTCGGATATCGAGCGGCAAAAAAATACATCGCGTACGCCGGGAAGAAAACCGTGGCCGGCACACACACCAAGGCGATCAGGTACATCAGCACAAGCAGAAGCAGCGTTCCAAAAATAATCGCCAGGCTGACCGTGCTCACGTTCCACCCCATGCCCGCGGCTCTGCCCGCCAACACAGCAACCACAGCCGGGGCCACGACGAACGCCGCCGCGATGAGCGCGATGATGCCGAACAGGATGGCTGCCGCGATGGAAAGAACCAGCTTGAGCAGCAGGTAAAGGGCATATCGTCCCTTTTCCGGCCGGATCATTGCCAGTAAACGATGCCAGCCGTCGGCAAAATCAAGATTTTCGAGAGCCATGATCGGCACTAGAAAATCTTTCGACAACACCTGAATCACCGCGGCTGCCAGAACGAACACTCCGAACAGGCCCACGAGAAAGATTACTCCAACAACCAGCCGCCCAATGTGTTCGCGTATGTCTGTCATCCAGCCCGCGGCAAAAGCCACAGCCAGCGGCAAGCCTATGAGAAGCGACAGAAACAGCCACGTCGAAATCAGAAACACAATCTGCCACAGAAAGAATCGTCCTCCGGCGCGACGCCATTTTTGCCATCCCTCACCAATCGAACAGTGCCGCCGAAGAACCGAGTCGAACAGGATGAATCGGAACACACTACTGATGTAAAGCAAGACGAATGCCAATACGATTGCGGCGAAGATTCCCACCGCGATCAATCCGATGAACTGCCCGATGTGTTCGGAAATGTGCGAGGGATTAACGGGAGGCCAAGCGAACGGCAGACTCGAAGACGAGAAGCCTCGCCCGCTGTGGCTGGGCTGATTGACCGGGAAATTGAAGCCGTTAAGGTTGCATCCGCCAGCGTGCAGTTCGGCCGCCAGAATTCCAACCAGCGCCAGGCGAGACCATTGTCCGAAACGGAAGTGGGTGAATAGTTGATCCCGCGCGTGCTGCAGGGCGGGCTGTACGCAATCGACGGCAGAAACCGGCACGCAACGCACCTCACTTCGACAATCAGCACCCTAAAGTGAATCCGCTGAAAAGACAAGAAGAACTTGTGGCCCGCGTAATTGTCATCCGGAGCGCAAGGCAGGATCTGCAATTTGCCTGCAGCGGCTGCCGTACCAACCGTCGAACTCGCGCAATGCCAGTTCACACTGCTGGCGGTGGCGTTCCTTCCGCTCGCGAACGCGAGACTCGAGCGCGGGCAAGAGGTCGAATGTGATATTCGCCGGCTGAAAGTTCTTGCTCTCCGCTTGTGTGATGTAGTGGACAAGCGAACCGAAAGCGGTCGCTCGCGGTGGAGGCGCCAGTTCCCCGCCGGTTGCGAGCGCGGCCGCATTCATCCCCGCCATCAGGCCGGTCGCAATCGATTCAACGTAACCCTCCACGCCGCAGATTTGTCCGGCGAACAGCACATGGGGATGCGTTTTCATCTGCAATGTGGAGTTCAGCAGAGCTGGCGAATTGATATACGTGTTGCGGTGAATCTGCCCGTAGCGCAGAAAGCGCGCGTTTCCGAGACCGGGGATCAAACTCAGCACACGTGCCTGTTCGCCAAATTTCAAGTGATTCTGGAACCCGACAAGATTGTAAGAATCGGCGCGCAGATTTTCCTGACGCAATTGCACGACCGCATACGGCATTCTGCCGGTACGAGGGTCTTTGAGCCCCACTGGTTTCATCGGCCCGAAGCGCAGAGTGTCGCGTCCGCGGCGGGCTATCTCTTCGATGGGCAAGCAGCTTTCGAAGTAGTTCAGGTTTTCCCAATCTTTCTGCTCCACCGATTGTGCGGCGAGGAGCGCGTCGTAGAAACGGTCGTACTCTTCTTTCGACATTGGACAATTGATGTAGTCGGCCGACCCTTTGTCGTAGCGGGCTGCCATATACACCTTGCTCATATCGATGGAATCGGCCTCGACAATGGGACTGATCGAATCGTAAAAATAGAGGTTATTGCATGGCGCGGGCGCCCCCGCCCGCGAAGAGTCGAGATTGGAACTGAGCCGCACAATTTCCTGGGAGAGCGCGTCCGACGTCAACGGACCGGTTGCGATGATTGTGATCCTGCTCGTGAGCTCGGCGGCTTCGACATTGGTGACCTCCTCGCGGCGGATTGTGATGTGAGGCTCACGCGAAATCGCCTCCGTCACCTTGCGTGAGAACTCGGAGCGGTCCACAGCCAGAGCGTGCCCAGCGGGCACGGCAGTTTCCCGTGCCATCTCGAGCAGCAGAGAACCCGCTCGCCGCATCTCTTCCTTCAGCAGCCAAGGCGCCGTGTTCTCGCTGTCAGATTTCAAAGAATTGGAACAGACCAGTTCCGCGAAGTCGTCCGTCTGGTGGGCAGGAGTCGTGCGTACTGGCCGCATTTCGAATAATTCGACCTCGACGCTACGGCGAGCGCACTGCCACGCCGCTTCCGATCCCGCGAGACCTGCACCAATGATACGTACTCGCATCAAGAATCTCTCCCCACCAATTTCCGCAGGCCGTCTCCGCCAGAAAAGACTATAGCCCAAATCACAGAATCACCCTCTCATCTCCTACGCGTCGCGTCACTCGCTCGCGATCCAGATATTCGAGCAATGGAATCGCGTACTTGCGGCTGACTCCCGTCAAATCTTTGAAGTGGGCGACGTCAATTTTCGGCGCAGTGGCCTTGAGCGCGGCGATCTTGTGGCGAAGATCGATGAGCGCACTCTGGTGGAAGACGAGCTCCTCCGAAATCTTGATCAGAACTTTGTCGCGCAAAAGCAAAGTGACAATCTTCTGGGCGCGGATCTTATCCACCTTCAGACTCGCCAACACTTCTTTCAGCGACGGAACTTTCAACCCAGCGGACGCGAACGCCTCCTCGATGATCGTCTTGGACTCGGCTTCTTCGTCTTTCATAACCACGCCGCGGCCGGGCAAGTGGACGAGTTCGCCGGCGACTTCCAGTTGTTTTTCCTCCACCAATTTCTCCAACACGCTATTGAACACCTCCGCGCCAAGGTTGATCTGATCGCGCAGCTCTTCTTTGCTCATCCCGGCGACAAGAGGATTGGCATCGTGGAATTTTCTGACAGCTTGTCGTGTAAGGCCTTTTGCTTCGGCGTATGCCATCGGCGCAACCAGCACCTGACCGCACCAAACCAGTCCGGCCTTCCCCGCCAGTTTCGAGGCTTCCTCCTGCCGAATATTCATTTCTCCGGGGACTTCATTCAGCGGTAGCCCTCGAGTTCCCCGTCGTGCCGCGCGCGCCTGCAGTACTTGTTCTGGCGAACCGGCCATCATTTGGGTTAGAAACGCGGCGATGTCATGCTGAGCCTGTTTTCGAGCGAGGGGCGAAGCGTCCAGCACTACGCCGCCCCCGATCGTCACTACCGGCGAAAACTGCCGCACTATGAAACGGTCTCCCGGCAAGAGCAGCGCCGACTCGGACAATCGGAGCCGCACGTATTGCTCATCGCCGGGTTTGATCTGTTTCGCTCCATGCAAACGCGCTTCGGCGATCGTTTCCGTCGTGTAGGCGTGGAAGTGCACGCGCGCGCCGTCTTTCAACGGCTTTGCCGACGGAAGAATACTGAGCAGCGCATCGACTCGCGACGTGGGATGAAAGGTGTCCGCGGTCGCGAGCGTCATCCCGCGCGCCAGGCCCCCGGTTGACAAGCCCGCGAGGTTCAGCGCGGTACGCTGCCCCGCGACGGCCGCTTCCGCCGGCGAGCCATGAACCTGCACTCCACGAACTCGCACGCGCTTGCCGGCGGGAAACACCTCGAGTTCCTCTTCTTCGGATTTGCGGATCGTCCCGGCAACGAGGGTGCCGGTGACAACCGTGCCGAAGCCTTTCATGGTGAAGACGCGGTCGATGGGCAAGCGAGCCAAGGCCGCCGAATTTCTCGCCGCAACTTCCGACGCGACCTGGGCCAGCGCGGATTTCAACTCGTCCAGTCCGGCGCCCGTCAACGAATTCACCGCGACGATCGGTGATTTCGAGGTGTCGAGAAAAGATCCGCGCACAAAGTCTTCCACTTCCAAGCGCACTACTTCGAGCGTTTCCGCATCCACCGCATCGGATTTTGTGAGCACGGTTATACCGCGGCGGACCGCGAGCAGGCGGCAGATATCGAAGTGCTCGCGAGTCTGCGGCTTGATGCCTTCATCGGCGGCGATTACCAGCAGCACCAGATCGATGCCACCCACGCCGGCGAGCATGTTGCGCACAAAGCGCTCGTGTCCAGGGACATCGACGAAGCCCAGCCGAATCCTGCTCCCATCGGCGGCGGGGAGTTCGCAGTGGGCGAACCCGATATCGATGGTGATGCCGCGCCGCTTTTCTTCTTCGAGGCGGTCGGCGTCAATGCCGGTCAGAGCTTTCACCAGCGCCGTCTTTCCGTGATCGATGTGTCCAGCAGTGCCGACAATGACGGACTTCATCTGCGACAGTATAGACGGATGTATGGGGCGGATACTTTTGTCCGCCACTGATCTCGACTGTCATGCAGGATCGCGATCCCATCAAAATCAACCCCAAGACCAAGTGCAGCGGACAAGAGTGTCCGCTCTACACAAATCCCGATGCGAAAAGTTGGGGGAGATGCGACAATAAAGATGCCCCGATGACCACCTCTGCGATTGCTGCCGTTACGCCGGAGATGATCCGGGAGCACGGCCTCACTTCGGAAGAATTCGAAAAAATCAAGCAACTTCTCGGCGGACGCGAGCCCACGCGGACCGAACTCGGAATTTTCAGCGTGATGTGGAGCGAGCACTGCTCCTATAAGTCGTCGCGCGTTCACCTGAAACGTCTGCCCACACGCAGCAAGCTGGTTGTGCAGGGGCCAGGGGAAAATGCTGGCATCGTTGATATCGGCGATGGTTGGGCGTGCGCTTTCAAGATCGAGTCGCACAATCACCCGTCGTTTATAGAACCGTTTCAGGGAGCGGCCACTGGCGTCGGCGGAATTCTGCGCGATATTTTCACCATGGGAGCGCGGCCGGTCGCGGTAATGGACTCGCTGCGCTTTGGACCGATTCAGGCTCCCGAGAACGCGGGCGAGGGCGCCCGCGCTACGCAGGCGGAGATTCATAAGAATCACTCTGTCATGGAGGGCGTGGTTTCCGGCGTGGCGTCTTACGGCAATTGTTTCGGCGTCCCCAATCTTGGCGGCGAGGTGAAGTTTGAGCCTTGCTACTCCGGCAATCCGCTGGTTAACGCATTTGCGCTCGGTCTGGTCCGCCGCGACCAGATCTTTTATGGACGCGCGTCGGGTGAGGGCAATCCGGTAATTTATGTAGGCTCCAAGACCGGACGCGACGGCATCCACGGCGCCACGATGGCGAGCGAGGAGTTCAGTGAAGGCTCGGAAGCGAAGCGGCCAAACGTTCAAGTCGGAGATCCTTTCCTCGAGAAACTGCTGTTGGAAGCGTGCCTGGAAGCGATGCAGACTGGCGCGATCGTTGGAATACAGGACATGGGCGCGGCCGGGCTGACCTGTTCGACCTGCGAGATGGGCGCTCGTGGCGGCACCGGAGTCGAAATCGAACTCGACCACGTCCCGCAACGCGAAACCGGGATGACGCCCTACGAGATCATGCTCAGCGAGTCGCAGGAGCGCATGTTGCTGGTTGCGCAGAAGGGCCGTGAAGAAGAAGTCTTCCGCATCTTCCAGAAGTGGGGACTGGATGCGGTGGAAATCGGCCGCGTCACTTCCGATGCGAAGATGCGCGTGCTGGAACACGGCAAAGTCGTCGCGGAAATTCCGAACGCCGCCCTCACCGATGACGCGCCGGTGTACAAGCGCCCAGTGGCGCGCTGGGAACCGCCGGTCGATCGCGAAATGCCGGACCATATCAAGCTCGCCGAGAGCGGAGATCTCTCGAGTCAGCTCAAGCGTTTGCTTGCAAGCCCCAACATTTGCTCGAAGCGTTGGGTATGGCAGCAGTACGATCACATGGTGCAGACCAATACAGTCGAAGCGCCCGGAGCGGGCGATGCTGGCGTCATCCGCATCAAGGGCTCCAAGCGCGGGCTCGCCATGGCGCTCGACGGCAACGGCCGCTGGTGCTATCTCGATCCTCGTCTCGGCGCGATGCATGCAGTCGCCGAGGCTTCCCGCAAAGTGGCTTGCGCGGGAGCGACTCCGATTGGCGCCACCAACTGCCTCAACTTCGGTAACCCAGAAAAGCCGCACATCATGTGGCAGTTTTCGCAGGTGATTGACGGCATCACCAAGGCCTGCGAGGAACTTGATACCCCGATCACCGGCGGCAATGTCAGCTTCTACAACGAAACGCTTGGCGAAGGAATTTATCCGACTCCCGTAATCGGAGTAGTAGGAATTCTCGAAGACGTGCACAAAGCAGCGAAGATGCACTTCGCGCAAGCCGGAAGGAAAATCGTGCTGCTGCGCGCGAACGAAGCTGGCGACGCCGTCGATGCCGAGTTGGAGTTTGGCTCGTCCGAGTACGCGAAAGAGATTCTCGGAGCCGTGTGGGGCTATCCGCCAGAACTGGATATCGAGAAAGAAGCCACGCTGCAGCGAGCTCTGGTGGCCATAATCCAGGCGGGGCTGGTTGAGTCGGCTCACGACTGTGCCGATGGCGGGTTAGCCGTGGCGCTGGTGGAGGCGGCACTTCCAGCCGGAGTCGGCCTAAGCGTCCGATTGCCGAAGCCGCAAGTCGCGCTTGAGTTCCTGCTGTTTGGAGAAGATGCCAGCCGGGTCGTAATAAGCTGTGACCCAATCCAGTTGCCGCGAATCCAACATCTAGCGGAGGAGTATGGAGTCTTCGCGGACGTGTTGGGCGAAACGGGGTCGGATCGGGTTGAGATTTCGGTGGATGGTCAGCCGGCGATTTCCGACAGCATCGCCGAGTTGCGCGACGCGTACGAGGGCGCGCTGGAAAAGGCGTTACGGACCGAACCCGGAACTGCGGCAGCGGAATGAGGTGGACGGGCGAGGCGCGCGTTACTCCACCAGCCAGATCGATTTGGCTAAGTGCTAAAAGCTAAACGCTAAATGCTGACTTCCGACAAATTTCGTGATGAATGCGGTGTCGTCGCCATCCACGCCCATCCCGAGGCAGAGAAGCTTGCCTATCTCGGACTCCATGCCCTGCAGCATCGCGGACAGGAGTCGGCAGGCATCGTTACCTCCGACGGCGAACGCCTGCGCCAGCATAAGGCCATGGGCTTGGTCGCCGATATCTTCAGCCACGAAGTGCTGGCTTCTCTGCGCGGAGTTCTCGCCATTGGCCACACCCGATATTCGACCGCTGGCGATTCGGCTCTGCTGAACGCCCAGCCCATCATGGTGCAGTCCAACAAGGGCACGATTGCGATTGCGCATAATGGCAACCTGGTCAACGCTCACGCGATTCGCGCGAAGCTCGAGGGCCAGGGCTCGATCTTCCAGACCAACAGCGATACGGAAGTGCTGGTTCACCTGATCGCGCTCTCCCGCGAGCAAACCCTGCCCGATGCCATCGCCGATGCCCTGCGCCGCGTGGAAGGCGCGTTTTCGCTGGTCATGATCAGCCGTGACCGGATCTTCGCCGCTCGCGATCCGCGCGGATTTCGCCCGCTGGCTATGGGGCGCATCCCCGCTCTGACCACGGAGAAAAAAGACACGATCGTATTCGCCTCCGAGACCTGCGCTTTTGATTTGCTCGGCGCCACCTACGAACGCGACGTCAAACCCGGAGAACTCGTTATTGTTGGGCCCGAAGGCATCAGCTCGCGTTTCTATTCCCCGTCTCCGGCGCAGTCGAGCTGCATCTTTGAACATGTTTATTTTTCGCGTCCCGACAGTCTGGTGTTTGGCCGCTCGGTCGATCAGAGCCGCGATGCCATGGGACGCCAGCTCGCGCGCGAAGCTCCGGTGGACGCCGACATCGTCGTCCCCGTCCCCGATTCCGGCAACACCGCGGCCATCGGATACGCCGCCGAGAGTGGAATTCCCTTTCGCCTTGCCCTCATCCGCAACCACTACATCGGACGTACTTTCATCGAGCCGCAACAGTCGGTCCGCGACTTTGGCGTAAAGCTGAAGCTGAACGCCGTTCACAGCCTGCTCGAGGGCAAACGGGTGATTCTGGTCGACGATTCCATCGTGCGCGGCACTACCAGCAAGAAAATCGTTCGCATGATTCGTAACGCCGGCGCGAAAGAAGTCCACATGCGAATTTCCTGTCCGCCGACTATCTCGCCGTGTTTTTACGGAGTGGATACGCCGTCGAAAAAAGAGCTGATCGCCGCCAACAAGACGATTGCCGAGATTCGCGATTTCATCGTCGCCGACTCACTCGCTTATCTCTCGTTGGCGGGTCTCAAGAAAGCTTGCGCTGACGGGGATAAGACCACTTACTGCTCCGCTTGCTATACCGGAAACTATCCCACCAAGATCGACGTGGAAGAAATTCTGCCAGTGGTCGCCTCGCGATAACTTGAGGGAACGCGGGCCTTATTTGATGGATACAAGGCACGTCTCCGAATGGTATCCTTTCGGAGCAAACGGCGCTGTGCCGGTTGCGCTTTTCTAATGACGAAAGCGTTCTCAATTTTCGGTTCAGGTTCCAGACCTCATCTGGGTCCCTTCGAGCAGCAGGTACTGCAAGAACTTTGGTCGCACGGCAGCGCCACAGTTCGCGAACTGCTTGCGGATGGCAATATCCATCAGGCCTATACGACGGTCATGACGACGATGGACCGTCTCTACAAGAAGGGCGTGCTCGACCGCGTGGCCGAAGGCAGGGCGTTCCGCTACACTCCGCGTCACACTCACGAAGAACTGCAGCGGGTCACGGCAGTGGAGAGCATACGGCAACTGCTGGGATCGGGCGAAGCTTCCTCATTGCCTCTCTCCTATCTGGTGGAGGCCCTCAGCACTCACGACGCGCAACTGCTCGATGAGTTGCAACTCCTGGTCGAACGCAAACGCCGCGAACTCCAAAGTCGGGAAACCAAAGCGCGTGAAAGCGTGGGCCGTGATAGTAAATCCCGGGAGCAACGCTGATGTTTGCCCTGCGCGGAATCGCCGTCTCGCTGACTTTTTTCGTTTTGTTCTACTGTCTGCTATCGGCGCTGGTGGTTGTCGCATGGCGCTCGCTGAAGCTGCTACGTGCGACGGGCAAGACGTTGGCCGCATTGCTCTTCGCGTTGCGGATTCTACCGTTAGCGGCTTCCCTGGTCATCACCTTTGCCTTTGTCGTGCCGTCGTTTCAGTTGCTGGAACCCCGTTCAATTAATATTGATATCGACGAGGGCGTGGGCGCGCTGCCGCTCCTGCTCGGCGTTTGCGCGCTCTTGCTGATTGCCTGCGGCTGCTTCCGCGTGATCGCTGCCCAGACCAAAACTTCTCGCGTCGTGGCGCGCTGGCTGGAAGGCGCGCATCTTCTGAATGTGGATGCCGGTTCACAGGACAAACTTCAGACCGAAGCCCCGACCGAAGCCCGGATGGTCATCTTCCGCTCCAGAGGCGAAACTCCGCCACTCACACTGATAGGCGTCCGTAGACCCAGAGTGCTGGTTTCAGAATCTGCGGTTGCGCTTCTAAGTCATGACGAACTGCACATTGCGCTCAAGCATGAACTCGTGCACATGCAGTCTCGCGACAATCTGAAGAAACTCGTCTTCCGTTTTTGTCCTTTCCCGGGTATGGCCAGGCTGGAAAGTGCCTGGTCCCAAGCGGCAGAGTTGGCCGCCGATGATGCGGCCGTCTCCAATCCGGGAAACGCCGTTGACTTGGCTGCGGCTCTGGTCAAGCTCTCCCGCCTGGTCCCCGTGGAAGGCGCTCCGGTTTGCACGGTGGGCTTTGTGACCGGATCCATCAGCGCACGCGTGGCGCGCCTGCTTGCCTGGGACGAAGCAAGCAAAGCTCAAACGACGAGAATTCCAACGTGGTGTGCCATTCCACCAATGCTAGTTGCTATGGTGTGCGTGCTTGCTACCTACGGCCCGGTTCTGGCGTTGACGCACGAAGTTACAGAGTGGCTTGTGCGTTAGGTCTTGCGACTGCCTGCGGAGTTATTCTTCTCTCCACCCTACGTCGATCAGAGTTCTGATCGACTATCTATGGTAGTAATCAGCGCGCTCCCTTTACTCTCGGTGAGCTAGTTCGCTTCGTCGCGCAGGCCATTTCCCTGGAGCTAGTCTCAACCGCGGCAACCCTTTGTTCGTCGGATGGATTTCTCATGCTCGACATGCTTTCATTCTTCAAAACACGCAGATCGAGTTGGCTGATCTGCGCGGTCGCCCTGCTGATCGTCGTCACCGTTCCTTCGCGCCTATGCGCGCAGAATTCGAACGGCGCGCTTCGGGGAGAGGTCCAGGACCCGAGCGCCGCACGCATCGCGGGTGCTCAGATCGCGTTGCATTCAAAGGGATCTTCCATCAAACGCGAAGCCACGGCCAATGAGCGGGGAGAGTTCCGCATAGAAAGCCTGCTGCCCGGCTCTTATCGAGTTACCGTGACCGCCAAAGGTTTTGCCGAGGCCACGGCCGATGTAGATGTTGCGGTCAGCGTGGTGCGCGATATCGCTGTCACTCTCAAACCGCAAGACGCGCGCGAGACAGTCACTGTGCAGGGAAGTTCTTCCTCGATCACGACCCAAACGATTGACACGTCGAGCGCTGTGCACGGGGGCCTAGTCGGCAGCCAGGACCTCGAATCTCTTCCGCTCCCGGCGCGCAGCTTCGCCAACATCGCGTATCTCGTTCCCGGAACTGAGCCGGTCGAGCCTTCCGATCCCACGAAGGCGCGTATCACTGCCGTTTCCACCGGCGGAAGCTCCGGTTTGAACAACGAACTGTCGGTCGACGGCGCCGACAACTCCGACGACTGGATCGGCGGCTTCCTGCAAAACTTCTCGCCCGATGGCATTCAGGAATTTGCCGTGCGCACATCGAATGAAGATGCCGACACAGGGTGGACCACAGCGGGATCAGTCGTGATTACCACCAAACACGGCACCAACGACTGGCACGGCGACGGGGCCTTCTACGAGCGCGCGGCCGCGCTCAACGCGCGCTTCCCGATCGAGAATCCGGCGCCCAATCCCAAGCAGCCATTCTCTCGCCAGAACTACGTGGGCACACTCGGTGGGCCGATCACAAAAAACAAAGTATGGTTCTTCACTTCCTTCGAGAATGTCCATGAGAATGCCAGCATCGCCTATAGTCCGGCCAGCACCGAGCAATTCAACGCGCTGGCGCAGTTGGCGGCGGCCGGATTGATTCCGGGCGTTCCGGCGATCGCCGTTCCGGCAAATGTACCCATCCCCTTCCGCGATTACCTCGGTTCGATGCGGTTTGACTGGGCCGAGTCTTCGAAGTCGCAGTGGTTTCTGCGCACCTCGCAGGACAGCTATCTCACGCACAACGCACTCGTGCAGCAAGCAACTCTGCCCTCCACCGGGTTGACCACGCACAACAACTACTGGAACACCGTCATCAGCAATGCCTATACCTTCAGTCCGACGTGGCTTGGCAATCTCGTTCTCGGCGCGAGCCTGTTACACCTTACGCAGACGCGTAATTCAGATCTGGGCTTCGCGCTGGCGTTTCCCTTCAGCTCCACCGCGCTAACTATTTCGGGATTCGAAACCTTTGGAGACAACCAGTTCGCCACTCCCATCACTCTTTTTCCTGACCTGCGCAATCAGGACAAGTACCAGGTGCGCTATGACCTGAGCCACGTTGCGGGCAGTCATGCGCTTAAGTTCGGAGTCGACTTTATTCACGAGCCAGTGCTCAGCGGCGCGTTTGCTTCGACCGCAGAGACCCTCATACAGTACGCGAGTAACCCGCAGTTTTACGTGCAAAACCCGAGCCAGTTCTACTTCAGTCTGCAATGTCTCGCTGACGGCGGTGTTCCTCCCGATGGCTCGTCTTGCACCTACACTCCGCCCGGCGACGGCAGCTTTTCGCAAAACGTGCAAAGGCTTGGCCTCTATGCCGAGGATTCGTGGCGGGTATCGCATCATCTGACCGTCAACTACGGGTTGCGTTATCAGAACACCTGGGGACTCATGATCGGGTCGGGACGAAACGAGGCCGACAATGCCGCGTATCAGACGCTGCGGGCATTGGACATTTCGATCGTACCGAGCGTGCCGAGCGATTACCACAAACAGATTGCGCCGCGGCTTGGGATTGCTTACTCACCCGGCAGCCACGAGAAAACCGTAATTCGCGCCGGCTTTGGCATGTACTATGACGATCTCGCGCAGAACGGATGGGCGACCGCATTTCAGGGCGTCAACAACACGAATGCGAGAACGGGAACCTGCACGTTCAGTGGAACCCCAGGCGCTTACTCGTTCAGTGGGAACGGCTGCCTGACGGGCGGCGCGGGCGTGACCGGAAATCTGATTGGCTCAAATTACAAGACACCTTATGCGATCCACACCACGGGCGGGGCGCAGCACGCTTTCAATGAACACTGGCTGGTCAGCGCCGACTATACGCATGAGCAGGGGAATCACGGTTACCGTGCGTTTCCCTATACCAGCAGCGCGACCTTTCCCACCATAACCTCCCCGCTGATTCCGGCTTCCGACACGATCGATCAGACGGCTTTTGTGCCGAATGTCAATGTGTTCGAATCTGACAATCGCTCCAGTTACAACGCCCTGATGTTGCATTTGCAGGGCAATATGCGCCGTTTCAGTCTGGTTGCGAACTACCAGCTCTCCAAGGCGCAGACCTGGGGTTGCCTGCTTGGCGAACTGTTTGATTATGTGGATGGCGTCTGCCAAGTGCCGCATGGATATCCGGATGCTGGAGCGCTGGATGCTTTTGGACCCGGCGACTACGGTCCCTCGGGCGAAGATGTTCGCCATCGCTTTGTGCTCGCGGGTACGGTGCACATTCCCGGCGGTTTTGAATTGAGCACCATCAATCAGGTCGAGAGCGCGCGTCCCATTACCATCACAAACTCGAACAACACCGGGCGCATTTGGGTTCAGTTCAACGGCGACTCGCAGCCGGTGTATACGGGGCTTGATATCTTCCGAGGCACTCCATACATTCAGTCCGACCTGCGCGTCACGCGTCCCTTCAACATTCACGAGCGCTGGCAGATTAATCCTTACATTGAGTTCTTCAACATTTTCAACCGCAACAATCCCGGCGCGAACTACGCGGTCAATGTCGGTCAGCTCCCGGTGCCCGGACACGAGATGACGCCAAATGCAAATGGGCAGACTATCGTCAGCACTTATTGTCCAGGCGGAAGTCCCGAGACTTGCACCGATGCGGCCGCCGTGCCCATCACCAGCCTGAAGCAGCTCGAGATACCCGAGGGTGCTTTGGGAGATTTCTTTGGCCCGGGTACGACGGTAGGAATTCCGTTTGCTGCGCAGCTTGGGGTGCGGGTGACGTTCTAGGATTGTCTGTAGAAATTTTCTCTGTTTACTCGCCTTTGTTTACGCGTGCGCGGCCCGAGCAGAGAAGCACTTACTCACGACTTATGATTACCTCTGCCACCTTTCCGGCTGGAGCTGAGAGATGCCCGGTCAACTGATCCTTCTGCGCGTGGACCTCGACCATCTGCCCCTTCCCCGCGTGCGCGGGTAGAACGAAATTGCCCTTCTGGTCGGTCACGGCTACATCGGAATATCCATCGATTGAAACGGTTGCGCCAGCTATTGCCCCGAGGTCTTCGTCCACCACGACCCCACGAAGCATCGCTGAGGTTTCGGCGACAAGCTGAATGGTGGCGGTTGGGTAATAATCCTGAGCCAAAACGAGCGTGGATCTGCCGTTCAGAAACTCATCCTTTACGGAGGCAGACAAAGTTAGTTTACCGTCGGCAGGCCGGGATTGCGGG
This sequence comes from Terriglobales bacterium, assembly GCA_049512435.1. GTDB lineage: Bacteria > Acidobacteriota > Terriglobia > Terriglobales > Acidobacteriaceae > Acidiflorens. Next base: position 22,802 of record JBEKXC010000026.1, read on the forward strand.
GGAATATCGAGTTCCCATCCGCCGGCGACCATTTTCATCTCTCCGCCGTTCGAAGATTTTACCTGAGCAATATCGGCAGATGACTCGTCTGGCCGCACTACGAGAACCTGAACGTGATAAACGCCGCGTGATTGGAGAAAGGCAGAGGCAGCGAACGGAGTAATTCCAAGGATGATGATTCCCGCAGCCGTTATCCCTGCCAGGAGTGCCCTTTTTGTCCGAAACAGAAGGGCGAAAGCGGATGCCGCAATGACCAAGGCAAACAAGGCAACCGTTGCAGGGTGGCCGATGTGACCGGCTATCTTAAGAACTAGAGTGAGAGCTAGCTCCTCCATAAATCAGTTCTCCTGCTTCTGAGTAGAACTCGCGTAGCCGAGGAGTCGCAAGTTACCGGAGAGAGGCGGGATCAACCCGGCGTAATGATGGTCGGCATGGATATTGCGTTGTGCGGACATCGCACTAGCTGCTCGGTGGCTTTCTGGCGGCCGCGACTCGCGCAATCCCTTGCAAATCGTTTCTAAGTCCAACGTCTGTCCAGCCTGCCAACTTGGGCCGCACGGCTTCGGCGATCGTTCCGCTGATTTCGAATACGAGCCAACCACCGGGCTTTAATGCCGTCAGCGCCTGAGGAATGAGTCGGGCGATTACTTCCAGGCCGGTTGGTCCGGCGAACACGGCACTGCGCGGCTCGAACTTGCGGACCTCGAGCTGCACGGAATCTTCTTCCGACTCGCCGACGTAGGGAGGATTTGAAACCACGAAGTCGAACGAAGCGGGCGAGAATCCGTCCAGCAAATCGGCGCGGTGAAAGTCGATGCGCGAAGTGAGATCGTGGCGGGCGGCGTTGGCGCGGGCGACTTCGAGCGCTTCGGGAGAAATATCGGTCGCGTGGATTTGCGCCGTCGGGAGCTCTTTGGCTAAGGCAAGGGCAATGGCTCCTGAGCCGGTGCCCACGTCGACTATCTGGATCGGTGGGGACGCAGGTTGCTCCACGATCTTACGTCTTGCCAGCTCCAGCACTGTTTCCACCACGTGCTCCGTTTCTGGACGCGGAATCAGGACCGCTGGCGACACGATTAAATCCAGTCCCCAGAACTCCTGATGCCCGGTGATGTACTGTGCCGGAACGCCGGTAGATCGGCGGGCGAGAGCTTCGTCATAGCGCTCGGTTTCGTCGGGAGTGAGCTTGCGCTCGGGATGCGCGTAGAGATACGCCCGGTCGCAGTCGAGCGTGTACATGATGAGGAGTTCAGCATTCATGCGGGGGGAGGGAACTCGCGCAGACGTCAGCCGATCGACTGCTGCATTCATTGCCTGGCGAAGTTGCACAGTTCTATTTCACCACGGAGACATGAAGACGCGGAGAAAACAAACGAAACGACATTGAAGAAGTGCGCAAGCGTTGATAGCGAGTTTAGAACGCAGGCAGCTGCCGAGCTGCTCCACCCCATCAAGCCAACACCGGGGGGCTCGCGAGGGCGCCCGTCCCCACACGACCTCAGACCACGCCCGCCGTTTCCTGCTTCAGCTTCTCCGCCTGATAATGCGTGATCAACGCGTCGATGACCGGTTGCAGCTTGCCGTCCATCACCTGCTCGAGCTGGTGAATGGTGAAGCCGATGCGATGATCGGTGAGCCGGTTCTGCGGGAAATTGTAGGTCCGGATCTTCTCCGAGCGGTCTCCCGACCCTACCATCTGCTTGCGTTCCTTTGCCAGCGCGTCTTGCTGTTTCTGCATCTCGACTTCGTACAGGCGCGAGCGCAGCACGCGCATACCTTTTTCGCGGTTCTTGATCTGCGACTTCTCGTCCTGACAGCTCACCACCGTACCCGTCGGAATGTGCGTGATCCGCACCGCCGAATACGTCGTATTCACCGACTGTCCACCTGGTCCCGACGAACAGAACGTATCGATGCGCAGATCCTTGGCCTCGATCTTGACATCCACCTCTTCCGCTTCCGGCAGCACCGCTACCGTGATCGCCGAGGTATGCACTCGTCCTTGCTGCTCGGTCGCTGGCACGCGCTGCACACGGTGCACGCCGCTTTCGTATTTCAAGCGCGAATAGACACGGTCGCCTTCGATCAGCGCGATCACTTCCTTCAGCCCGCCCACGCCCGACTCCGACGTGGAGAGAACTTCGACCTTCCACTTCTGCGTCTCGGCATAGCGGTTGTACATGCGGAAGACTTCCGCCACGAAGAGCGTCGCTTCATCACCGCCAGTTCCGGCGCGAATTTCGAGGACCACGTTCTTGTCGTCGTTCGGATCCTTCGGCAGCAGCAGAACCTTGAGGTCTTCCTCAACGGTCACGATGCGCGCGTCGAGCTTCGCCAGTTCTTCCTCGGCATAGGCGCGCATCTCGGGATCGGTCTCATCCGCCAGCACCGCCCTGCTCTCGGCAATCCCGCGTTTCAGATCCTTGTATTCGCGATACTTCTCGACGATCTCTTTGACTTCGCTATGGGCTTTGGCAGTCTTCTGGTATTTCGCCGAGTCGTTGGTGATCTCTGGCGCCAACAAGGCTTGCGTCAGTTCCTCGTAGCGAATTTCGATTTGGTCTAAGCGTTCAAACATCAGTTCTCAGTTCTCGGTTCTCAGAACAACCACACGACGACAACAGCCGCGCAGAAGTCAGCCCCGCGCTCGCTTCTCACGAATCCTATTGTAGGGATTTTACTGAGAACCGAGAACTGGGAACTGAGAACTACGCGGTGCGGTGGGCACCGCTAGGCGATTACCAGTTCGCCGCCGCGCTGTTTTTCCAGTTTCATGGCTTCATCCAGCGCAACGATTGCGCACTCGACTTCGCGGTCATCCGGCGGCTGCGTGGTGATCCTTTGCAGCCACAGGCCCGGCGCCGTCATTAGCGCGAACAGGGATCGGCCTCGCTTGGCCGAAAAACGCTTGGCGGCGAAGCGAATGATCTCGTACGAAACGCCGGCAATCAGTGGCAGCAGCGCGATCCGAATGGCGAATCGAGCCCAGAAAGTTTGGACGGGGATTGCCATATACACGAACATCGAAATGATCATCACCGTCATCAGGAAGCTCGTCCCGCATCGGGGATGATACGTCGAATACTTCTGCACGGCTGCGGTTTCAAGCGGATCGCCATTCTCGAACGCAAACACTGTCTTGTGTTCGGCCCCGTGGTACTCGTACACGCGGCGGATGTCCTTCCACAGCGAAACGGCCCACACAAAGAGCAGGAACATCGCGATCCGGATCAGCCCGTCCACCAGGTTAAACACGAACTGCTGTCCGAAGACCGGGTTCACCCTTTTCAATTCCGTCGTAGCCACCAGCGGCAGGTACTTGTACATGAAAATGAAGAAGGCGATGGAGAACGCCATATTCAATCCCGCCATCCAGCCGGTGATTTCAAATTTCTTGCCCTGATCGTTTTTGGCGGGATCGGCGTTGGCGGGATCGGCGTTGGCTGGATCATTTTTTCCGGGATCGGCGGTTAATTCTTCCAGCGCCGCATTGGCGGAAAACTTCAGCGCGCGGAACCCCAGGGTCATCGCGTGCCCCAGCGTCATCACCCCACGGACCACCGGCCAGCCCATCCATTTATGCTGCTCAGAAGGCCTTTCCAGCGGCTCGCTGTGAGTAACAATCTCACCCGAAGGTTTGCGCACCGCGATGCCCCAGGCATGCGGCGAACGCATCATCACGCCCTCCAGCACCGCCTGCCCGCCGACGAGGGTTTCCTCGCCGCTCTCCAGAGCGGGCAGCAGCTGTACCGCCGCCAGAAAACGCAAGATTTGCCGCCAACGTCGCATAGCCATTGGATGTTGTTTCGGGGAAAGAAGACTCCAACGTGTAGACTACCACAGATCGGGGAAGTATCGAGCATTGCGAAACGCAGCGTTCGAGTCGTATCTCTTTAATAGTCAGTAGTTTAACCAGCGTTCTATTTCTGCAATCGGAGCCGTCTGGACGGCCCGCAATCGCAGGGATCGGCCATAGAATCGAATGACCATGCTGCACTTCGCTCAGACTTGCGACGCGATCGCTGCAACCACTAAGAAGTTGGAGAAAACAGCGTTGGTCGCTACCTACTTGCAGTCGTTATTGCGAACGATGCCACTGCGGGAAGCTGCGACGGCTGTCATTTTTCTTTCTGGGCGACCGTTTGCGGCATACGAAGAAGCGACACTGCAAGTGGGCGGAGCGCTGTTGTGGCGCGTCATCAGCGATCTCTCGGGAAAATCCGAACACGAACTAACCGAGATTTATCGCCGATACGGCGACGCTGGATCCGTCGCCGCCGATGCGCTTCCCGCGAAGCTGGAATCCGGCCTCTCGCTCACCGAAGTGCAGCAAGCATTTTCCGGGATCGCTACGGCCCGTGGGCCTACCGTCAAGGCTTCACTTCTGCGCACGCTTCTCGAGCGAGCTACGCCGCTCGAAGCCAAATACATCGTGAAGATCACCAGCGGAGACCTTCGCATCGGTCTCAAAGAGAGTCTCGTCGAGGAAGCCATGGCTCGCGCCTTCGACGTGTCACTCGACCACGTCAAGCGCGCTAACATGCTGCTCGGCGACCTCGGCGAAACCCTGCGTCTGGCGTCTGCGGGAGAGCTGGCTGAGGCAAGGCTCCGCCTCTTTCATCCCATCGACTTCATGCTCGCGAGTCCCGTCGAATCTTCGGAAGAGGCCCTCAGCTATTTTCAGAATACGTCGGTGGAGGACAAGTACGATGGTATCCGCGCCCAGGCTCACATCAGCCAGGGCGAAGTCCGCATCTTTTCGCGCACCCGAGATGACATCACCGAGTCCTTCCCGGAATTACCACCGGCCCTCGCCGGCCTGCCTAGAGACGCGATTCTCGACGGCGAAATCGTTGCATGGAAACCGGCCTGGAATTCGGGCAGGGCTGAAGTTCCGGATCGAGCCTTACCCTTCAGCACGCTCCAACGGCGCCTCGGCCGGAAAAAGGTCAGCGTTAAACTCATGCGTGAAGTCCCTGTCGCTTATCTCGTTTTCGACGTTCTTTATGCGGATAGCGAACTTCTACTCGACCGTCCTTTGCGCGAGCGCGCTCGAATTCTCGACGAACTCCTCATCGCTCCTCGCAGTGTGACCACTTCGCAGGTTCAGGTACAGGCGAGCCTTGGTTTCGAGGTTCCGAACGAAGAAGCGCTCGCGCCCGTGCTGCGTGCTCCGGTCGCGACGGCCAGTTCGGCGGAGGATTTGGAGACCCTCTTCACCGCCGCGCGCAATCGAGGCAACGAGGGACTGATGATCAAAGATCTCGATTCTCTATACACTCCCGGCCGCCGTGGCAAATCGTGGCTCAAGATGAAGCGAGAACTCGCCACGCTCGACGTGGTTGTGACCGCCGTCGAGTACGGACACGGCAAGCGCATCGGCGTGCTCAGCGATTACACATTCGCAGTATGGTGCGGCGAGCGCCTGGTAAATATCGGCAAAGCCTATTCTGGGCTTACCGATGCCGAGATTGCGGAAATGACGCAATGGTTTCTCGCGCACAAGATCAGCGAACAAGGGTTAAGACTCGAAGTGGCACCGAAAGTTGTCTTGGAGGTTGCCTTCAACAACATGATGCGTTCCACGCGCCACGAGAGTGGCTATGCTTTGCGTTTCCCGCGCATCGTGCGCCTGCGTCCGGACAAGCGCCCCGAAGACGCTGACACCATCGACACAGTGAAAGAAATTTACGGGCGGCAACAGGGATGATCACGCGAGGTTAATCAGTGGGCGTGATCGTGCTGGGAATGGTCGTGCTCGGAATGACTGTGTTCGCTTTCTTCCTCCCGCACGGCGATCACGCAGCTGTGTGCCGTCTCGCAGACCACGTGTTCCAGCTGAATCGTCGTATGGTGGATCCCAAACCCCTGCCCAAGTTTTTCGTTGATCTCGCGGAGAATGGTGTCGCTCTCCGACGTCGCCATGTCGGCGATCTTCACATGCGCCGAGAGCGCATGATTTTCCGACCCAATGCTCCACACATGCAGATCGTGCACATCGCTGACGCCCGCAATCGTCCGCATCGCCGATTCCACAGCTTCAAGGCTCATCCCTCGCGGCGTGCCTTCCAACAGAATATTCAGCGTCTCGCGCACGATCCCGAAGCTCGACCACAAAATCAGCGCGCCGATCCCGAACGACAGGGCCGCGTCGATCCAGTATTGTCCCGTCCACAGGATGGCAAAACCACCGACAATCACGGCGGCAGTCGAGAGCGTATCGCCCACCTCGTGCAGCAATGCGCTCCGGACGTTTACATCTCGCCCGGAACGCCACAACAGCAGCGCGATCAAGCCGTTCATCACCACACCCGCCGCCGCCACCCCGATCATCACCCGGGCGTGAACATGCTCGGGATGCTGGATCCGCTGAAACGCCTCGTAGAAAATAAGAAACGACACCGCCACGAGCGACAGGGCATTCACCAGCGCCACCAGCACGCCAGCGCGCCGGTATCCATAGGTCTTGGTCGCGCTTGGCGGACGGCCTTCGAGAAATACGGCCACCAGCGACAACAGCAGCGCGAGAAAGTCGGACAGGTTATGTCCCGCCTCGGAAAGCAATGCCAGCGAATGCGCCCGGATGCCGGCAACTACGAGCAGGACGACGTAAAGCATGGTGACGGCCAGCGAAAAGCGCAACACGCGCCCCGCCCCATGAGAATGCCCGTGTCCGACGTGCGAGTGCATGCTCCTAGAATAGCGCAAGGCTGCCTGTGTGGCTCTTGTTGGTGTGGCGCGGACACTCTTGTCCGTGGCCTTTGATTTTGTTTGTAAAAGGCTTAGGTCAACTCAAGCTAGCGCAGACCCAAGCAATCGCGCTATGCTTCTCATCGCCCCAGGAGAATAGAAAATGACGAAGACTCTCGTGCTCCCAACCTTGCTGTTGCTAGCAGCGTCAGCGATTGCTCAGACGGCACCCGCACGAACGACGCCCGCCCCAACCACAAACCCCATCAGCACCGCCCTCAGAGACATCCTGCCCAGCCGCCAGAAAAACACCATTGCAGCCGTCGAGGCCATGCCGGCCGATAAATTCACCTACAAGCCAACCCCGGACCAGATGACGTTCGGCCATCTCGTCGTCCACATGGTCGAAGCGAATTATGGGCTGTGCAGCAATGCGGCCGCCGTGCCCGCTCCGACGGTCAAAGAAATAAAAGACACAGATACGAAAGACAGTCTGGTCGCCGCTCTCAAGACGTCGTTCGATTTCTGCGCCGACGCACTCGGAAAGATGGACGATTCGAAGTTGGGAGAAATGACCGCAGGCATGGGCGGCCAGCAACTCTCTCGCGCCCGCTTCGCCCTGGGCATCGCCAGCAACTGGGCCGACCACTATGCCGAGGCCGCCATGTATCTGCGGCTGAATGGCATATTGCCGCCGACCGCAAAGAAGTAAGTGCGATCAGATTGTGTGGAAGGATGGGCGCCTTGCCCATCCCCGCTAACCGACGAGCACTTCCAACTCCTCCTCTCCAATCACGCTTACTCCCATCTCCCGAGCCTTGTCCAGCTTCGATCCCGCGTCGCTCCCCGCTACCACATAGTCTGTCTTTTTGCTCACCGACCCCGAAACGCGTCCGCCCGCATCTTCGATCATCTTCTTTGCTTCGTCGCGTGTGTGGCGTGCCAGCGTTCCGGTCAGCACAAAAGTCTTTCCCGCCAGCTGTGTGCCTTTTTCTTTCTTCTGCCCGGTGAACGTCAGGCCTGCCT
>JBEKXC010000027.1:0-29888 GCA_049512435.1 Terriglobales bacterium
CAAGAGCGCAGGCATCGAGGTGCCTTCTTTTTGTTACTACCCCGGCCTCTCGCTGCAGGGCGCGTGTCGCATGTGTGTGGTGAAGATCGAGAAGATGCCCAAGCTTCAAACCGCCTGCACGACGACCGTGACCGAGGGCATGATCGTTGCGACCGACAGCGATGAAGTGCGTCAGGCCCGCAAGGCAATGGTTGAGTTGCTGCTCGGCAACCATCCACTGGACTGCCCGGTCTGCGACGCCGGCGGCGAATGCGAACTGCAGGACATGACGTTTTCCTACGGCGCTGCCGAGTCCAAGTTCACCGAGGCGAAGAATCACCGCGAAGAACAACAGTGGTCTCCGGTAGTATATTTCGACCGCCCGCGCTGCATTCTGTGCTATCGCTGCGTGCGCGTCTGCGGCGAAGGGATGGACGTTTGGGCGCTCGGCATTCAGAACCGCGGCGTCGGTTCGATCATCGCCCCGAATCAAGAGGATCATCTCGACTGCGAAGAGTGCGGGATGTGCATAGACATCTGCCCGGTCGGCGCGCTTACCTCCGGCGCCTATCGCTATAAGACGCGCCCGTGGGAGATGAATCACGTGGGCACGATTTGCACTCACTGCGGGGACGGCTGTAAAACCACGCTGGGCGTCCGCCGCTCGGAGACCGGTGCGGAGATCGTCCGCGGCGACAACCGCGACAAGAGCGGAATCAATGGCGATTTCCTCTGCGTCAAAGGGCGCTACGCTTTCGACTTTGCGCATCATCAAGACCGCCTGACGCAGCCACTGGTTCGCAAAAACGGCAAACTGACACCGGTGAGTTGGGAAGAAGCTTTTGAACTGATCGGCAAACGGTTTCGAGAAGTTCGCGACGGAGTTAACAACGAAGCTGGCAAAGAAGTCCACGAGGGCGGGAGCGCGATCGGAGTGATCGGATCCAATCGCACGACTAACGAAGAGAATTATCTTCTTTCAAAATTTGCCCGAGTTGTTCTCAAGACCAATAACGTCGATCATCACCGCACAGCCGACTACCCTGCCTTGGCGGCCGCTCTCCACGGCAAGCCCGGACAGACGGCTTCCATGCGCGATGTCCTAAACGCACCAGCGATTCTGTTGATCGGCAACGATCCAACCAATCAGCACCCATTATTGGCTTGGCAGATCCGGACCAACGTGCGCTTGCGCCACGCGAAACTTCACATCGTGAACTCCGCGCCCATCAAATTGCGGCGCCAGGCGGCGGGATTCGGGCTGGTGCCGGCAGGCGCGGAAGCAAAAGCCGTCGCATTTCTCTCTGGCGACGATTCCGTGCTCGATTCGCTTGTCGTGTCGCAGGACGCGGCGCAGACCACCGATGGCATGGCGCGCGACGCCTGGATCGCGTTGCGAGAGAAAATCCGCGCTGAACAAAATATGATCATCGCCTTCGGTTCTGAACTGCGCGGCCATGACATCGAGAAATTGGTTAGTTTTGCTTCGACTCTGCCCGGAGCCAAGCTGATCTGCCTCGGCGATTACGCGAACTCCCGCGGTGCCAGCGAAATGGGGCTTTATCCTGATCTTCTGCCAGGATACGAGCCCGTCGCCAGCGCAGGCAGGTTCCAACAGGAATGGGGCAATCTGCCCACCGAAAAAGGCTTGAGCCTACCGGAGATGGTAGAAGCGGCGAAGGCCGGCAAGCTAAAGGCGCTTTACGTGGTGGGCTCGAATCCGGTCGGCCGCTTCGGCATTGATCCCTTTGCGCTATCGAAAACCTTTGTGGTGGTTCAGGAGATGTTTTTGACCGAAACCGCAATCATCGCCGACGTGCTTTTGCCGGCAGCGAACGCTTACGAAAAAACGGGCTCTTATACGAACACCTGCGGCGATCTTCAGCTCTTGAAGAAGGCGGGCGAAGTCACGGATACCAAGCCGGACTTCGAGATGATCGTCCGCATCGCCGACGCCATGGGCTTCGACGTTCACGGTCTCGTGCCCTTCGGGAGCGGGACACACTCCGACATGGGCCAGACTCGCGGTGCGCAGTCGGGCGAGGCGGATCGTCACGCGGTGTGGCTCGAAGCGCACAATCTCGAACCTAAAATGACGCCCTTCGATCCGCTCGCGATTCTCGATGAAGTACAGCGCGTGGTGGCCGGGTATGATGTTTCGCGAATCAATTTGCTGGCGGGTAACGATCAGCATCTCGAGATTGCCGAAAGCGGCGCGAGCGCGATTCAGGAACCGGCGTTAATCGTCCCAGCCAACGATGATTTGTTCAGTTCGGGTACGCTCGGCAGATATTCCAAAACTTTGAATTCGGTTTGGGAAAACAAATCCGCGGTGCCGGAAGTTGCGGCGGACTAACAACCTAAGATCAAAATCACGCGGGCGGGAGCGACCGCGCTACACTCGATGAGCATAACGACCTTCATCATCATTTCGATCATCAAGTCGGTTGTCGTGGTGGGTCTTCTGCTGTTCGGGGTGGCCTACAGCGTCTGGCTGGAGCGCAAGGTGGCGGCGCACATTCAGAACCGCTGGGGCCCGACGCGGGTTGGACCTTTCGGCCTGCTGCAACCGATTGCCGACGGCGTCAAGAACATCCTCAAAGAAGACCTGACACAGCCCCATGTCTACAAGCCGCTTTACATTGCGGCGCCCATCATCTCACTGGTCTTTGCCATCACGTCCATTTCGGTGATCCCGTTCGGCAACTGGGTGAACGTCGGTCCCTGGGGCACGTATTTGCAGATTACCGACTTGAATATCGGGCTGCTGGTGGTTCTCGGCATTACGTCGATGGGCGTGTATGGTATCGCGCTTGCCGGATGGTCCTCGAACAGCAAATATTCACTCCTCGGCGGACTGCGCGCCAGCGCTCAGATGATCAGCTATGAGGTTTCGCTGGGCCTCGCGCTGGTGGGAGTGGTGATCATGTCGGGGAGCCTCAGTTTGCGCGACATTGTGGATTTTCAGGGCGGCCGCTTTTGGGGCTTCATTCCGCGCTGGAACATTTTTCACGGGCAGACGCTGGGGTTTTTCATCTATCTGATTTCCGCGTATGCGGAGACGAACCGCGCCCCGTTTGATCTGCCGGAAGCCGAGTCGGAACTGGTGGCGGGATACCACACCGAGTACAGTTCCATGAAATTCGCGATGTTCTTCATGGCCGAGTACGCCAACATGCTGACGGTCGCATGCCTGGCCACGATAATGTTCCTGGGCGGATGGCACGGGCCGATCTTTGGTCCGCCCATGCTGCAAGCGGTGATGCCGGTGTTTTGGTTCTGTCTGAAGGCTTTCTTTTTCATGTTTCTGTATGTCTGGGTGCGCTGGACTTTACCGCGCCTTCGCTATGACCAACTCATGGCGTTCGGGTGGAAGATCCTGCTGCCCCTGGCGATTGCGAATATTGTGCTAACGGCGCTGATTGTGGCGTGGAGAGCTTAAAGGCAGTTCTCAGTTCTCGGTTCTCAGTTGAACCCTGGGCTTACTGAGAACTGAGAACTGGGAACTGAGAACTCGCAAAGATGCTTCATCTAATCTTATTTCTTTTCTTCGGAGCGATCTGCGTGGCGGGGGCCGTCAACCTGCTGGTGCAGAGCCATCCCATCAACAGCGCGCTCTCACTGATCGCGGTGATGGCCTCGCTTGCCGTCGAGTATCTTCTGTTAGGCGCGGAATTTGTGGCTGCGGTGCAAGTGATCGTCTACGCCGGCGCGATCATGGTGTTGTTTGTGATTACCATCATGTTGCTCAACGCCGGCAAAGAGGAACGCAGCAAGGGCAGCCGGGTCGCGATTCTGCTCGGCGTTCCAGGAGTGCTGATTGGCACGCTGCTCGTCGGCTGGACGCTGCTCTTTCGTTCCAACACGCGGGCGGTTCCCATTGGCGCATTGAAGGGCGATCCCCACGATATTGCGCAGCTTCTCTTCCATGATTTCCTGCTTCCCTTTGAAGTCACGTCGGTGCTGATCCTGATCGCTATCATGGGCGCGGTCGTGCTCGCCAGCCGGCCCGAAGCCGTGGCCCGCGGCCCGAGAAAGGATGTGTGATAAGAATGGTTCCTCTTTCCTACTATCTACTGTTGAGCGGATTCCTTTTTGTCTGTGGAGTGATCGGGTTCCTGATCAAGCGCAACATCATCACGATTTTCATGTCGATCGAGCTGATGCTGAATGGAGTGAATCTTTCGTTCGTGGCCTTCGCCGCACAATGGCACGCGCTCAGCGGTCAGGTCTTCGTCTTCTTCGTGATGGTAGTGGCCGCCGCCGAGGCCGCGGTTGGCCTGGCGATCATCATTGCGGTTTATCGCACGCGTGAAACTTTGAATGTGGACCAGGTGAACCTGCTCAAGCTATGACGCCCGCGACTCTTAATCCGTCTCTTAATCCGACTCTTAATCCGTTACTGTGGATGATTCCGATTCTTCCACTCGCTGGGGCGGCGATCAACGGCTACTTTGGCAGGAAAGCGTCGAGAAAAGCGATCTCCGCTGTCGCGCTCGTATTTTGTGGCGCGGCATTCGCTGTGGCGTTGTGGATTGCACTAACTTTCTCTTCGGCGTCGGCACCCTACTATTTTCCGCTTGCGCACTGGATCCGTTCTGGGAGTTTTAGCGTTGATTTCGAGTTCTATCTCGATCAGTTATCGCTTGTAATGCTGCTCGTGGTCACCGGCGTTGGCTTCCTTATTCATATTTACTCAGTCGGGTATATGTGGGATGACGACGGCTACTACCGCTTCATGGCGTACATGAATCTGTTCATGTTCTTCATGCTGACCCTGGTGCTGGCGAAGAACTATCTGGTCATGTTCATCGGCTGGGAGGGCGTGGGCCTGGCATCGTATCTGCTGATCGGCTTTTGGTTCAGAAAAGACTCAGCGGCAGCGGCTGGCAAGAAAGCATTCATCGTTAATCGCATCGGTGACTTTGGATTCCTGATTGCTCTCTTCCTGATGATCAAGCATTTCGGGTCGCTCGATTTCTCTCACGTCTTTGCGGCGGTGCAATCGCAGCCAACCGAGACGGCGGACACCGGACTCCTAACCGCGATCGGCCTCTTGTTGATGGTCGGTGCGGCCGGCAAGTCGGCACAGATTCCTCTTTATGTGTGGCTACCTGATGCCATGGAAGGCCCCACTCCGGTCTCGGCATTGATCCATGCGGCAACCATGGTGACGGCGGGCGTGTACATGGTGGCGCGATCGTCCGCGATCTTCGATCGCGCGCCGATGGCAATGATGGTAGTTGCAATCATTGGAACGCTCACCGCTCTATTTGCGGCAACCATCGGCATTGCGCAGACGGACATCAAGAAAGTGCTGGCCTACTCCACCGTCTCGCAACTCGGCTACATGTTCATGGCCTGCGGCGTGGGAGCGTTCTCCGCCGGCATCTTCCACCTGATGACGCACGCGTTCTTCAAAGGCTTGTTGTTTCTTGCCGCCGGATCGGTCATTCACGGCATCGGCGGCGAGCAGGACATGCGAAAGATGGGCGGGCTGCGAGTTTACATGCCCTGGACATTCTTGACCATGACCATCGCGACGTTTGCAATTACGGGCTTCCCGCCCTTTGCCGGATTTTTTTCGAAGGACGAGATCCTGTGGAAGGCTTATTCCAGTCCAAACGGAAGTTGGGTGTTTTGGCTGATCGGGGTGATCACCGCATTTATTACGTCGTTCTACATGTTCCGGCTGTGGTTCATGACATTCTTTGGGGATTACCATGGCGACCTCGCCGCGCATGGCAAACACGCGCATGGAGGCCACGGTCATGACGAGCCTCACGAAAGCCCGTGGGTGATGCTAGGGCCTCTATTCGTTCTGGCGATCCTGTCATTTGTCGGTGGATGGATCGGCATCGGTGGACGCTTCGAACACTTCCTCGCTCCGGTTTTCCAAAGCGGTTCCGCGGTGGAACTGGCGCACGAGATGGCGGGCGACGCTACTGGCAAAGGAACGGAAATGGTCCTCATGCTGATTTCCGTCGCTGTGGCCGTTCTTGGACTTTTGCTCGCTTGGACGCTCTACATTCGCCGCCCGCAACTGCCCGCGCGCATCGTTGCCAGTCTCGGCAGTATCTACCAGGCGGTCGCACACAAGTACTACATCGACGAGCTATATGCCGTTCTTTTTGTCAAGCCGCTGATCAACGGCTCCACCACGATTCTCTGGCACGGCATCGACCAGGGAGCGATCGATGCCGCGGTCAACGACTCCGCTGACGTTGCGCGCCACGTGTCTGACAATCTGCGTCACATGCAGTCGGGCAATCTGCGCTCATATGCCGGATGGATTGCCGCTGGAGGAGCAGTGGTGATCGCCTACATGGTCTGGATGGGAGTGCGATGAATACTATGGACAGCCTCAGTCCCATCATTCTTTCGCTGGTGACCTTCATTCCGGCCGCAGGCGGACTGCTGATTCTGCTGATCCCGCGCCGCGACCGCGATATCAAGCTCTTTGCCTTCGTCATCTCCCTGCTCACATTTGTCGCCTCGCTGCATTTGCCGGTGCATCTGCACCGCGATCCCAATCTCTTCAAGTTCGAGATCGACAAAGTCTGGATCACGACTCCCAACATTCATTACCACATGGGCATCGACGGAATTTCCGTCTGGCTGGTGGTTCTGACCACCTTCCTCACGCCCCTGTGCGTGCTGATTTCGTGGACCTCGATTCAGGAGCGAGTGAAGGAATTCTTCATTCTGCTGCTGATTCTCGAGACGGCCCTGATTGGCGTCTTCACCTCGCTGGACTTGTTCCTGTTTTACTTCTTCTGGGAAGCGACGCTGATTCCGATGGCGCTGCTGATCGGCATGTACGGCCACGGGCGCAAGGTCTACGCCGCGGTGAAGTTTTTTCTGTTCACCATGATCGGCTCGATGTTCATGCTGGCGGCGATTGTGTGGCTGTATGCGAAAACTGGCAGCTTCGATTTTGTCGTCATCCAGAATGCGGTTCGCAATGGGAGTGTGCCGGGTTTCGAACAAGCCTCGCTGTGGCTCTTCCTCGGCTTCTTCATCGCCTTCGCGGTAAAAGTCCCAATCTTCCCGCTTCACACCTGGCTGCCCGACGCGCACGTCGAGGCGCCCACCGCTGGATCGGTGCTGCTCGCCGGAGTACTGCTAAAGATGGGAACCTACGGCCTGCTGCGTTTCAATGTCGGCCTCTTTCCCGAACAGGCGCATCGCAACGCCCCGTGGATCATGATATTGGCATTGATCGGCATCATTTACGGCGCGCTCGTCTCGTTGGTGCAGCCGAATCTGAAAAAGCTGATTGCCTATTCCTCAATCAGCCATCTCGGATTTGTCGTCTTAGGAATCTTCAGTTTCACCGCCGCCGGCCTGAATGGAGCCGTCTTCATCATGCTGGCGCACGGGGTCGCCACCGGCGGCCTCTTCATGCTGGCGGGCATTCTCTACGAACGCCGCCACACTTACGAGATCACCGAATTTGGCGGGTTGGCGACGCCCATGCCCAAGTACGCCACCTTCTTTCTGTTCACCGTGCTGGCCTCGCTTGGACTGCCACTGCTGAACGGCTTTATCGGCGAGTTCCTGGTGCTGAGCGGAGCATTCCAGGCGCGCCCGATTTATGGAATTCTGGCCGCGACCGGCGTGATCTGGAGCGCCTGCTATCTGCTCTGGATGTATCAGCGCGTTTTCTTCGGCGAGATGAAGCACAACATCAATGGAGCGCTGCCTGACCTCAATCTGCGGGAGAAGGCGGCACTTTCCCCGATTGCGGTTGCCGCGCTGGTGATGGGCGTTGCTCCGTTAGTTTGGCTCAGCGCGATTGACCCGGCGGTGCAACGATACGCTCTCGCCCCCTTCACCCAATTGGCCGGTAGGATGGTGGGCTTGGGCCAATAACAATGACAATGACAATCATGACGGCGGTCGCGCAATCATTATCATTACCGGCTCTGCTGGCGCAGGTGCAAACTTTTCAGCCGCCGCCCTTCGCCGACTACATGCGCATCCTGCCGGAGTTGGTGCTCTCGCTCTTCGGGATGGTGATCATGGTTGTCGACCCGCTGCTCGACCCAGAGCGCAGCCACCAATCGCTGGGTACGATTGCGCTGATTGGCGCGCTTGCCGCGCTGGCATCGACGGTTTGGATGGCGCAGTATCCCGGCACTGCTTTCACGAACATGGTTCGCGTGGAAGGCTTCAGCGTCTTCTTTCACTTCCTCATCATCGCAATAGCGGCGGTATCGATCCTCAGTTCTTTCGAATACTTGAGAGTCCAGCGCATCCGCGCCGGGGAATACTACGGTCTCGTCCTCTTCGGCACGGTTGGGATGTGTTTGATGTCTTCTGCCATCGAACTCGTCCTCATCTTCATTGCCCTGGAAATCTCTTCGATCTCGACCTACATACTAGCGGGCTTCCGCCGGCACGACGCCTCCAGCAGTGAATCGTCGCTGAAGTACTTTCTTTTGGGATCGTTCGCGACCGCGTTCTTCCTCTACGGCGTCGCGCTCATGTTCGGCGCCACCGGTTCCACCAACCTTGATGCCATCAGCAATGCCATCAACCCAGCGCTGCACTCCGGCAACGTCCCCGTCCTGGCCTATGTTGCAACCGCGCTCATGTTCGTGGGCTTGGGCTTCAAGGTCGCATCTGTGCCTTTCCATGTATGGACCCCCGACGTCTACGAAGGCGCCCCGGCTCCGGTGGTCGGCCTGATGTCGACCGGCCCGAAGGCTGCGGCCTTTGCGGTTTTGCTGCGCGTTCTGTTTGAAGCGCGCGCACCCGGATACTTCTGGCTGATCTGCGTCTCCGCCGCACTGACCATGACGCTGGGAAATATTTGCGCCCTGGTGCAAGAGAACGTCAAGCGCCTGCTCGCGTATTCTGCGATCGCCCATGCCGGATATGTGCTTGTCGCGTTTGCCGCACAGCCGGAGCTGGGCGCATCCGCAGCGATGTTCTACACCGCCGCCTATGCTGCGATGAATGTGGGAGCGTTTGCCATTGTCAGCCATCTCGCAGCCCGGAACGAACGCTACGTCTCGATCGAAGATTATGGGGGACTCGGCAAGAAATCCCCCGTCCTAGCCGCGACTTTCACATTTTTCCTGATGTCTTTGATTGGGATTCCGATCACGGGCGGTTTCTTCGCGAAGTTCTACGTGTTGAGTGCCGCGTTGAAGTCGAATCTGGTTGTCTTGGCGATCATTCTAGTGCTGAATAGCGCCCTAGGGGCCTATTACTACCTGCGCATCATCGTCTTGATGTACATGCGCGAGCCACGCGGCGAGGTCCCTGTAACTCCTGTGACCTTCTCCGCAGCGCTCGCCCTTGCAGTTTGCGTGCTGGCTACGCTTTTCCTTGGAGTTCTGCCCGGACGTGTGCTCGATTACGCTGCCCAGTCCTCTCGCCAACTTGTGAACGATAGATCGGCTCCGACGGCATCGTCTGCTTCTTTCCCGACGAGCTTGATGGTTTACCCGCGAAGAAGATGAAAGGAGTTTCCCGATGGGAGATGACATAGTTCCGAAATTAGCAGGAACAGTTGCGGCTCGCCTTTTGACTTAGGCGCCAAGTGCGAGCGGTGGAAAAACCAGTTCCGGATGCGATTGACAATCGCCCCCCGAATCGTCATTATTACCTACGCGCAAAATTAATTTGTAGGGTCGGAGGAAGTATGGTTCAGTATTTCCGTAATGCTTGGGCGGACGAACAAGGACAAGATATCGCTGAATATGCCGTCATGCTCGCCGTCATTCTGGTATTGGTGATTGGCACTGTGAAACTGATCGGTAGCAATGCCAACAACGCATTTTCCCAGGTTGCCAGTTCTCTGGGAGGGCAATAATCTCGGGTCCACAGGTTTTGCAAGACGTCGGCGTCTCTGACGTTATGGCTCAACATCTCGGTTGAAAACTTTTATGACACGATTTAGCAGTTTCCGCCCGTTTCGCTGCTATTGGTTTCCATTTACGGCGGAGGTGCCGAATCGGGCTTAGTGACCACAGCAATAAAGACAGCTCAAGATTCCGCTAAAGCCGCGACAGTATCGCGGCTTTTGTTTTTTTGACGGCAAATAGAAAGCCGGATTCAGAAGTTCTTAGTTCCCGGTTCTCGGTTCTCAGTGACAGCCCAAGTTCTTCAACTGAGAACTGGGAGCTGAGGGCTGACTCTTGGGCCACTTTGTCCCAAAGTGGCTTTCCGGGCTGTCCCAGCCTTTGTTTTAAGTAAGTTAAGGACTCGGAAGCGGCATTGAGCCCGATCATTGGGCCAAGTTGTCCCTGTGCGCCGGGTCACCGATTCTATACAAGCCTTTGTAAACAATACACTTAACCATGGTGCGATTGGCCGCGCAATTGCCCACTAAAGGCCAGCCACGAAGGTGCTATATGCCACGCCTTCGAAAAGGCTATCGGAAAAAACTTATGAACGGCACCGATAAATCGCAAGTCACAAACCGATGCGTAGACGGTCCACTCGATTCCCCGGAGTTCAGTGCTGCCTGGGGCCGAGTTCTTGGGGTAGTGCTTTTGCTGCTTACGGCAGTTCCGTCCTACGCTGGTATCGAGCCTGCGCCTAGTAAATGCTCCAGCGATCTGCAGTCGGCGATAGGCCAGAACGGCACGGTGACGGTCATTGTTCAATTCCACCAGATGCCTACCAGCAAGTACTTGAAGGCTGCGGAGTCCGGTGGCGCAACCATCCAGACGAAGCTGCCGATGATCACTGCGGTTGCGATGACTGTGCCCGTCAGCATGCTCGCGGAACTGGCGAACAATTCCAACGTCGTTTACATCACGCCCGACCGTCAGATAAGCGCGACTGCGAATCCTCCGACCGAAGAGTTTGCCACCGCAGTCGAGGCGAATGTCGCGGAAGCGCAGTTTGGATTCAATGGCACCGGCGTCGGCGTAGCCGTCATTGACAGCGGAATCGCTGCTCATCCCGATCTCGACAATGCCAGCGGCACCAGCCGCGTCGTGTATGCCAAGAGCTTTGTCGTTGGCGACAAGACTACACCAGACAAGTACGGGCACGGAACGCACGTGGCGGGTCTGGTCGCTGGCAACGGCTCCAGTTCCGGCACTGCCAATCACTATTCGGCGACATACGCTGGCATGGCTACTGACGTCAACCTTATCAATCTGCGCGTGCTCGATAAGAATGGATCGGGCACAGACAGCCAGGTAATCGCCGCCCTTCAGGAGGCGATCACCCTAAAGAGTAAATACAATATCCGCGTCATCAACATGTCACTGGGACGTCCGATCTTTGAGAGCTTCACGCTCGATCCGGTGGACCAGGCAGTGGAAGCCGCCTGGAAGGCTGGCATTGTGGTAGTGGTGGCGGCGGGTAACAACGGGCGCTACGCGCCCACGAACGGTTTCGGTACCATTGGCGTTCCGGCTAACGATCCCGCCGTCATCACGGTGGGAGCGACACTGACTATGGGTACGTCGACGCGGGTCGACGACGAGATTGCCAGTTACAGTTCCAAAGGTCCGACCGCGATCGATCACATCGTGAAACCTGACCTGGTCGCGCCGGGAAACCGGTTGGTCTCCTTGCGTGTTAAGGGCAGCACCCTGGATAAAAACTATCCCCAGGACGAAATTGCACCGACCAAGGGCACGGCAAAATACTTTCGCCTGAGCGGAACCAGCATGGCAACGCCGCTAGTGGGTGGGGCGGTGGCGCTGATGTTGCAGCAAAACTCCTCGTTGACTCCTGATCAAGTGAAAGCGCGCTTGATGTTGACAGCGTGGAAGGGCTTCGGGCAATTCACGTCGTCAGTCGACGACTCCGGAAACGTCTACAGTAACGAGTACGACATCTTCACCTATGGAGCGGGGTATCTAGATATCGACGCCGCTCTTAACAATACAGACCTCGCGACGGGAGTAGCACTTTCTCCGACCGCAGTCTTTAACGCGAGCAACGACACTGTGACGGTCACAAATACGTCCGACCCGGATTTCGCCGGCAGCAGCGTGGTTTGGAGTGCGACTTCGACGGTCTGGGGATATGCAGTGGCTTGGGGCGCTGACGAGATCCTCAGCGATTCCGTCGTTTGGGGTGCCGACAGCGTGGTTTGGGGCGCGGAATCCGTTTCCGGCTTCAGCGTAGTCTGGGGCGCAACTTCAACCGCTGAAACTTCGATAGCAACACTCAGCGACGGCACGGATGGAGACAATAACTAGACAACCGACTGCAACCATTATTCGGAGATTACCATGACAAATACATTACCAATCAAAGCGAAAGTCATGATCGGAATGGTGGCCGTTGCGAGTCTGTGCGCCCTGTCCTTCGGCGTCGCTAGATGGCAAGCGGAAGCCTGGCCACAGTTGGTGCTCCTGTTAGCCGCAGCCGCACTGAGTTCGCGTTTCAAGGTGAAGCTGCCGGGGATGACGAGCTCGATGTCGGGAAATCTGCCCGTCATTCTTCTGGGAGTCACGCAACTGGGATTTTTCGCCAGCCTGCTCGTAGCAGCAACGGCGGCGGTCGCGCAATCCTATTCCGGCGGGAATAAAACCAAGACAATCCAGTTTGTATTTAACGCATGCACACTGCTGAACGCATCCGGACTCGCTTACCTGGTCTACCACAGCCAGTTCTTTGCGGCCCACGCCACAGCGCATATGATGTCTCTGGTGCTGGCCGCCGTCACTTATTTCCTGGCGAATACGGCGCCGGTAGCCAGCATCATCGGACTGACCGAAGGCGGCAATCCTTTTGCTCTCTGGCACAAGGTCTTTCTGTGGTCGTTCCCGAACTATGTTATCGGAGCGGGATTGACTGCGATCGCCTCTGCCTTCAGCACGGTCAGCGGGCTGACGATGGTGGCCGCTCTGATGGCAGTGCTGTTCGCCGTATACCGGTCGTACAAAATGTACGTGGGTCGAGCCGAACCGACACAGCCACGAGTGCTGGCGACGGCCGCCGGCCGATAACCCTCCAACCATTCTTCCTGCGCGCAGCCTTCGGGCTGCGCGCTTTTCTTTCGGGCGCTATTTCTGAATGCCATAACTTTGGTGACTCTTAATCTTAAGTCACTTCATCGAGGTGACCGTCGCTTATCGCGAGACAGAAGTTTTGTTTGGACGGGCCGATGCCATCTACTGGAGGATCATGATGAAATTTCGCGCCGTCGGCATATTGTCACTCCTGGTGCTCACCCTGGGCTGCAGCAATACCACTCTCAATCCTGCTAAGTCTCAAGCGGCACGATCCTACAGCGGGACGGCTTCCGTGGGTGACTTTCTTAGCATCACGCTCGATCCGACCGCCCAAACGCTTTCCTACACCAACAAATCCAACGGAGACACGGGCAGCAACATCCCTTACATCCTGAATTCGGACGGAACTTACGCGGTGAACGACCCGCAAGGCAATCTGGTCGCCGCGTATGAGGTTCCGGGGTTTGGCTTGCTGGTGGAGGCCGAGAAGGCTGGGCCGA
This sequence comes from Terriglobales bacterium, assembly GCA_049512435.1. Taxonomy (GTDB): domain Bacteria; phylum Acidobacteriota; class Terriglobia; order Terriglobales; family Acidobacteriaceae; genus Acidiflorens. The sequence goes on from JBEKXC010000027.1 coordinate 13,418, forward strand.
ATCACAATGCGCTGGCCCTAGTCACCGCTGTCACCACAGGAAGTAACATTTCGACCACAACCTGGGCTAATCAGAGCTTTAACTACATGGATTTCCGGACGGCCGCCGGCGGAGTGGAGATTGGCTCGGTCGTCATGGACGCGCAGGGCAATGTCAGTAACGACGGCTATTGGCCCTACGGCGCGGTGACCGGCCAGCAGACGTTTAACACCGGCAGTATGCCTGCCAGCGCATTCACGGTAGATCCTTCCGGAGCTTTCATGACTGCGCCGGCTCCGGGTGACAGTGGAGCGTTTATCACTGTGTTCGGAACTCCGAACGGTGAGTTCTTCATCGATACACCGAGCGGAGCGATCATTGGACTGCAGAAAGCCACCAGCAAGGACTTCGATCCCACGACGGCGGGAACCTACAAAGCGATCTACTATCAGAAAACGGGCGCCAACACGGGCCCCGGTAATGTTGAAACGGGCACACCCAGTCTGGGAAACGCCACCATCGTGGTCACAGCAAACGCCCAGATCACGGTCACAGACAGCACTGGCACCGTCATCATGCAGGCAACGCTTGCCCCGGTGGCCGACACCGCGTACTTGTATGGAACTGCGGGCGAGCTGAACGATCCCTGTTTCGGACTGTTCACCTTCCAGCTCACAACTGGCAGCTCGCAGCAGGATGTGTTCGTGGCGTTCATAAATCAAGCGTTGCTGTTCTCGTCGTTCACGGCAGCGCTTCCCGTGGGGCAGAGCAGCACCTATAACTACCTGTACGGAGTTGGCTTGCAATAGAGCAGTGAAGGACGAAAAGGGCGGGACGGCAATGGTCACGATTCCGAATGTGTTCCAGTCGAACGGCGTGATCCACGTTATTGATTCGGTGGTCATGCCCAACTAAGTTCCGTAGAGACGCTGCTGGCCGCGCCTCCACGGATATAACACAGCGTCAAGCCCCGCCCCGCGGGGCTTTTTTTGTGGACACGGGTTAGAGAAAGATTGTTATGCTGGGTGGCTTATGCATTGAACTGCTCTCGCTGGGAGACTGGATGAAACAGCATCAGGAACTGATGCGGGAATTCGAACGCGTGGCAAGCTCCGGAAGCCGCGCTGACCAAGTGATGCAACACATTTCCGATCGGCTGCACAACGAACTGGTCCGCTACAACTGGGTTGGGTTTTACCTGGTAGATCCGGCCGATCCACACTATTTATTGCTGGGGCCGTATTCTGGTCTTTTTACGCCGCACGTGCGAATTTCTCTGGTCCAAGGACTGTGTGGCGCGGCGGCCAGCCTGGGAAAGACGGTGGCGGTCAACGACGTGAGCAAGGACCCACGATATCTCATGGGTGTGGAGCAGACGAAATCGGAAATCATCGTGCCGATCTTGGCTTATGGGGCGGTAGTCGCTGAGTTCGATATCAACAGCTTTTTCAAAGACACTTGGACCGCGGAAGAGATAGGGTTCGTCGAGAAATGCGCCGCATTGGTGAGACAGTGTATGTGACGCGGTGTCGGTTCGGATCGTCAGACCTGCTGCGCGTCGGCGATAATTTCGGGTCATCGTCGCGGACCTATTTGACGTCTCCGCACGCCGCACCGAGATACTTGGAGCTAATGGTAAAGTCCATGGTAATGTCTCGATCGCCGCCGGACTTGGTGACCATGTGCATCGTTCCCTTAACGTTATCCGGACCAATGGCCTCCATGACAGCATTCCCGTCGGTCGACGCCTGCTTGTCTACACAATGAAATTTGAATTCGGTCTTGCGGCCCGTGGAACTGACAACCGTCCGAGTACAATCCCCGCGGTTATTGGCGAACGCCGCATTCTTTTCAAGCTTCTCTTTGGTGATGCATTCCTTGCGCACGTCGGTGCTGGGTTTACCGGCCATCATCGCTTCCACACGGGCGCGCTGGTCGGGAGGTATCTTGGCCAGAGCGTCGGGAGGAAGGTCCGGCATGGAAGGCATGCCGCTCATCGAATGAGTCGTGGTAACTTCCCACAGCCCTTCCTTGGCGTTGAGCGGCTTGACGTCGTCGGCAGCACAGAGGGTCAGCGAACAAAAAACCATCAGAGCAAGACCAAGCGTGTTTCGCATTAGCACTCTCCCAGTGTTATTCGATCTGGCTGCGTTGAACGATATCAGCATTACATACTACAAATTGCGGCGCAAACAAATTCGAAAATCACCGCTTCTCAACCGCCGCCCCACTCATCGTACTCTTTCTCTCTTTCTCTTTGCGATGAGCGGTTGTGGAGTCGGCCCCGCTGAATTGGCCCTCTAGGGAAGCGCCTGGTTTTGCCAGTCGCGGAGGCGATGTGTTACAAGCAAGACGGGGAAGAGCGGAATGCAATCTCGCGACTTCATTTTTTGGGAAGTGGATGTACAAGCGGATTTTATGCTGCCCGGAGGCAAACTCTACGTTCCCGGAGCCGAGAAGCTTCTGCCCAACATCCGCAAGCTGACGGACGCGGCGCGGCGCGGCGATGTCTTTCTCGTTTCGCATGGCTGTTTTCATCCGGCGGATGATCCGGAGTTCAAGCAGTTTCCGCCGCACTGCGTAAAAGGCACGGCTGGCGCGGAGTTTGTTCCCGAAGCGCTGGCGGGGAATTTTTTTCGCATGGAAAATGACATCGCCGCCAAGTTGCCGGACAATCTCTTTGAATATCAGCAGATCATCCTGGAGAAGCAGACACTGGATATTTTCGAGACTCACCACGCGGATGCTCTGGTCGAACGTCTGGGCAACACTGCACAGTTTGTGGTATTTGGAGTCGTGACGGAATACTGCGTAAGTCTCGCGGCAAAGGGATTGCTGAAGCGAAAGCGGCGCGTGGCGGTGGTGCGCGACGCGATCGCAACCTTAGCGCCGGAAGTTGGGACGAAAACACTCGCCGAATTACAAAGTCTCGGAGCAACGTTGGTTACGACTGACGAAATCCTCGAGAAAGTAGCTCAAACCCACGCCTGATCTGCAATTCCTAACTGCAAGGTCGATCGCAGGACTCCGTCAGAGAAGCATGCCGGCAATCGAAGCCGACATCAGGTTCGCCATGGTCCCGGCCAGCATGGCGCGAATGCCAAGGCGCGCCAGTTCGCCGCGCTTGTTCGGAGCCAGCGCGCCGATGCCGCCCATTTGAATTCCAATGGAGCTGAAGTTCGCAAAACCGCACAGCGCGAAAGTCGCAATGGTGAACGAGCGCGGATCAAGGACGGCCTTTTGTGGGCCAAGCATGGAGAACGCCACCAGTTCATTTAGCACCATGCGCACACCCAGCAGATTGCCAATGAGACGACAATCGTGCCAGGGAACTCCAATCACCCATGCGATGGGCGCAAACAACGCGCCGAGTATGGCCTCGAGGCTCGACGGAAACCACGCGATGTGCGCGTGAATTCCGCCCATGATTCCATCGAACAAAGCGACCAACGCCAGAAACGAAATCAGCATGGCGGCGATGTTCAGCGCCATGTGCAGACCATCGGTGGTGCCTCGCGCAACGGCGCCCAGAAGATTCTGGTTCTTTTCCAGCTCTGCTTCCTCTTCGCTCATCACGACGCGGCCCGCGGTTTTGGGCAGCTCCGTCTCGGGCACCAGCATCTTGGCCATCACGAGCGTGCCGGGAGCAGTCATGATCACCGCGCTCAATAGGTGTTTGGGCTCGATCCCGAAGGCGATGTAAGCCGCCATGATGCTCCCGGAAACGTGCGCCATGCCGCTCGTCATCACCGTCATCAACTCCGAATATGTCAGGTCGGGCAGGAAGGGCCGAATCGTCTGCGGGGCCTCGGTCTGGCCCATAAAAATGCTGGCGGCCACATTTAATGACTCCGCGCCGCTCACCCCCATCAGCCGGATCATCAGCCACGCAGCGGCCTTGATGATCAGTTGCATGACGCCGAGGTAATAGAGCACTGCGAAGAGTGCGCAGATGAAGATCACCGTCGGCAAAACCTGGAATGCAAAATAAAAACCGAAGTGCGAGCCCTGTTTACCGAGATCTCCAAAGACAAATTGCGACCCGGCGAAGGCGTAGCTGAGCAGCCGGTTCACGGCGTCTCCGGCCTTTTGAAAAAGCGTGCGGCCGAGCTCAATCTTCAGAACAAAAATGGCGAAGGCAACCTGCAGCCCCAGCCCCCAGGCCACCGTCTTCAGGCGAATGGCGCGCCGGTTCGTGGAGAAAGCATAGGCAAGACCCAACATAGTGACCAGACCGAGAATGCCAGTAAAACGTCCCATCTGTGTCCCCTTTATAAATCAGTATTCCCCTTTATAGATCACGCGATGCACCAAAGATGGTTTGTGCGCCGGCGGAGCGGCCGCAATTTGGTAGCTCTCTTCCAGCAACTTTCTTGCGCGCGCGCCCTGTGCGTCGGAGTGGCAGTGTATCGTGCAGAGCGGTTCGCCGACAGAGACCTTGTCGCCGATCTTTTTATGAACGACGATACCGACGGCGGGATCGACGGAATCCTCTTTGCGTTCACGGCCTCCACCGAGGACCACACAAGCTGTGCCCACCTGTTCGCACGCGATCGCAGTCACATGTCCCGCTTGAGCGCTGGGCACATCGATGCGGTGATCGGTGCCGGGGAGACGCGTCGGATCGTCGATCGTGCTGATGTCGCCTCCCTGCAATTCAACCATCTGGCGGAACCTCTCAAAGGCCTGGCCAGACGCGATGATTTGCTCGGAGAGTTGCTTGCCCTCGGCCACCGTCTTCGACGCGCCACCGAGAAAGAACATCCACGCCCCCAATTCGTGACACAAATCCCGCAGGTCCGCCGGTCCGCCGCCGTGCAACACGTCGATGCACTCCTGAACTTCGAGCGCGTTGCCCACCATGCGACCGAGCGGCTGGTTCATGTCGGTAATCAGTGCAGCCATTTGCTTGCCCATGCGTTCGCCGGTTTCGACCATGAGTTCGGCGAGGAAGACCGCGTTTTCCTCTTTTTTCATAAACGCCCCGGAGCCCGTCTTCACGTCGAGCACGAGCGCGTCCGTGCCTTCCGCCAGCTTCTTGCTCATGATCGAAGCGCAAATCAGATACGGACTCTCGACCGTGCCGGTAACGTCGCGCAACGCGTACAACTTGCGGTCGGCGGGCGCGATTTTCTCGGTCTGGCCAATCATCGAACATGCGCAGGCTCTGAGCACGCGCTGAAACTCGGGAACCGGCAGGTCTACGCGAAATCCGGGGATGGATTCGAGTTTGTCGAGCGTGCCTCCGGTGTGACCCAATCCGCGGCCGCTGATCATGGGAACAAAGAGGCCGCCGGCAGCGACCAGCGGGGCGAGCACGAGCGAAGTTTTGTCGCCGACGCCGCCGGTGGAATGCTTGTCCACTTTCTTCGCGGGAAGAAAACTGAGATCGAGAACTTCGCCGGAATGCAGCATGGCGTTCGTGAGCGCGGCGGTTTCCTCGCGCGTCATTCCGCGGAGCACGACTGCCATGAGCCACGCCGCCATCTGATAATCGGGAATACTGCCTGCGGTGCAGCCTTCGACGAGATATCCGATTTCAGCGGCAGTTAATGCGCCGCCATCGCGTTTCTTGCGGATGAGATCGATGACGCGAAATTGCGAAACACTCGGCTGGCTCACTTGAGGCGGAAACCCTCCGGCAGAAGATCGGTGATGAGACTCTGTTTTGGGCCTTTTTCGCCCTGATAAAAGACCACGGCGTGCGGCCCAAATTCATAGATGACTTGGCGGCAGGCGCCGCAGGGCGAGCATGGAACTTCATCTCCCTTATTGGGCGAGGCGACAACGGCGACGGCGCGAATCTCAAGTTCTGGGCCATCTTTCGCGACAGCGGAAAAGACCGCAGTGCGCTCGGCGCAGTTAGTCATTCCGTAAGAAGAGTTCTCGACATTACATCCCGTGAACACGCGGCCCTTCGCGGTGAGGATGGCTGCGCCCACCCTGAAGTTGGAGAAGGGTGCGTAGGCATTCTTCATCACTTTGCGCGCTGCACGGAGCAGGCGTTGGCGCGTGCCGGCTGGCACCTTTGTCGTTGGCATACTCAAACCGATTTCGCTCGATTTCGCTGAAGACTGGGAGTGGGCCATTGTAACGCCTGCGCGCGGCTTCGGAGCAGAGATTGATGGCCGAATCATTATAGCCGTCCAATCTTGACGCTCCAATCTTGACGCTCCTGGGCACGGGTGTTAATTTCATGCCACTCGTGGCTATCCGGGAGACATCGTTCTGAGTCGACCAGAGAAGATACGGAATCCGGCCTCTCCGAACCCCGTGGACCTTCGCCGGCGCGACTTTCTGTTTCGGTGCTGCCAGGGAGCTTCGGCGGCGCTGATTCCTGCCGGTCTTTTTTCAGGCGGTCTTCATTCTGCCGGCCTCGCCTTACCCTCCCACTACGCGTTCGACAAAGGCTTATCGAGCAGCGAATACCACCTGCATCCTCACTATAGGATGCCCCGTCCGCTTGATGCCTTGCTGGTTAAGACGCAAGCTGGCCTAGACGATTTTGTCACTGAACAATACGCTGACCAGATCGCAGCCATCTTCGCGCAGTGGAGTTCCGGCCTGCTGGAGTCCCCGCAAGATCTCAGCGCGATCGAAAAAGTTGTCTCGGCGAATTTTTCCGGATCTCCTCTAACTCCCGCTGCGTCCCAAGTTGTGCGCTCGGGCCCGGCGATCGAGGTCCGTCAGAATACCTTCAAGCCGGAGGTTTTACTTGGACGCAGCGAATTTCTGGAAGAACTGCGATCCGCTCTGAGCGGCTTTTCGAAGATTCTTACGGCTGAATTTCAAGTGACGAGTATTGACGCGGGTTCCATGCCAGCGGCAGCGCAATCCCCTGCTCAACAACTTCAGACTCGCATCCGATATGAATTAGTTGCCACGGGACACGGCTTCTACCGCGAACAACGAGTTGGTTATTGGCAGCTCACTTGGGAGCGGTCTGGATCCGATGAGTTCCGTGTGAGCAGTCGGCAGGCGCTGGATGAAACCGAGAGCCGCTACATTGGTTCCGGCGGTCCCGCGTATGTCGACATCACGGCCGGCGCGCTTGGCGGCAATGCGTCGTATTCTTCGCAGCTTTTGCGCGGAACCGACTACTGGCGCACGGTGCTCGACGGAGCTTGCGGCATTGATATCTACGGGCACAACGGAGTTTCGATCGGCGACATCGATGGCGACGGTTTCGACGATCTCTATGTGTGCCAGCCGGGTGGGCTTCCCAATCGGCTCTATCGCAATCGAGGCGATGGAACGTTCGAGGACATCACGGAAGCATCGGGTGTCGGTGTCATCGAAAATACGGCATGCGCCCTTATTGTTGATGTCGATAATGACGGACGCCAGGATTTAATTGTGGTGCGGGCAACTGGCCCCATGTTGTTTCTGAACGAAGGTGGCGGCAAGTTCCGTCAGAAGGCGGATGCATTTCAGTTTGCCAATCCGCCGCAGGGTACGTTTACGGGCGCGGCAGTAGCCGATTATGACCGCGACGGCTGGCTGGATATCTACTTCTGTCTCTACGTCTATTATCAGGGCACGGATCAGTACAAGTATCCTTCTCCTTATTATGACGCCGAAAACGGGCCTCCTAATTTCATGATGCGCAACCATCGCGACGGAACCTTTCGCGATGTAACTGCCGAATCGGGCCTCAATCAGGACAACACGCGCTACAGCTTTTGTTGCGCGTGGAACGACTTTAACCGCGATGGCTGGCCCGATCTTTACGTGGTGAATGATTTCGGACGGAAGAATCTTTACCGCAATAATGGGGACGGAACTTTTACCGACATTGCTCCGCAGGCAGGAGTGGAAGATGTCGGCGCGGGCATGAGCGTTTGCTGGTTTGACTACGATAATGATGGCGCGGAAGACCTCTACGTGGCGGACATGTGGACGGCGGCGGGCGAACGTATTTCCATGCAGGATGTCTTCAAGAAAGACGCGCCGCAGGAAACGCGAGCGCTCTATCACAAACACGCGATGGGGAATTCGCTATTTCGAAATGCGTTTCAAAATGGCGGGAACGCCTTCGAAGACAAGACTCGCGCGGCCGGCATCGGGATCGGACGCTGGGCTTGGTCGAGCGATGCCTGGGATTTTGACCATGATGGCTTTCTCGACCTCTACGTCACCAATGGCATGGTCAGCGGCCCCTCGCGCTCAGGTTCTGCAGAAGACCTGAACAGTTTTTTCTGGCGGCAGGTGGTTGCCTCTTCGCCCGACGAAGCCAAGCCGTCTCAGGACTATGAGCAGGGCTGGAGCGTAATCAACGAACTGATTCGGGCGGATGCCACGTGGAGCGGGTACGAGCGAAATATTTTCTATGCGAACAACGGCGATGGAACATTCTCCGATATCTCGGGCGTCATCGGACTGGATTTTCTGGAAGACGGACGCGCGTTTGCATTGGCGGATTTCGATCATGATGGCCGTCAGGAAGTGTTTCTGAAAAACCGCAACGGTCCGCAATTGCGGCTGCTGAAGAACGTCATGGAGAACCTGCCTCCATCCATCGCCTTTCGCTTGCGCGGCACGAAAAGCAATCGCGACGCGATTGGCGCGATAGTCACGATTGAAGCTGAACTGGGCCGCCAGACCAGGTCTTTGCAAGTCAGATCGTTGCAAGCTGGATCGGGATTTCTTTCGCAGCACAGCAAAGATGTCTTCTTCGGCCTGGGAGCAGCGGAAGGCCCGGTGTGCGCGACGATTCTTTGGCCGAGTGGACTGGCGCAGGAACTCCACAATCTGCCGATCAACCACCGGGTATGGGTTGAAGAAGGTTCCGAACCATCGCGTATAGAGGCCTTCAACACGCCACTGGCACAAGGCCAGCACACCGATGCAAAGCCAGCCGACGCTACGCCCCGGGAAATCGAAAGCCTGCCAACCACGTCTGAGACGTGGCTGCTTGCGCCCATCGAGGCGCCAGATTTTTCCCTCCCTGACGTCGTTGGCCAGACACACACTTTGTCTGCGCTGCGCGGAAAGCCGCTGCTGCTCAATTTCTGGGCCACCGGAGCCGAGCGTTGTAAGGAAGATTGGACTACCTTCAATCAGCACCATGCGGCTTGGGCATCGCAGGGTCTTCAACTGCTAACGGTAAATCTGGACGACTCAGCCGCTGCGGGAAGCGTCACAGCGATGGCGCACAATCGTCTCTCCTTCCCGATTCTTCGCGGGTCCGACGACGTGGCCGCCATCTACAACATCCTGTTTCGTTACCTGTTCGACCGGCATCGTGATCTCGCGCTTCCCACATCATTTCTGATCAACGCCAAAGGAGAGATCGCCAAAGTGTATCAAGGTCCTGTGCATGCGGAGCACGTGGAATACGACTTCCGGCACATTCCCGAAACCAACGCGGAACGCATCGCTCGTGCGCTTCCCTTTCCCGGCGTGAGCGACACGATCGAGTTCGGGCGCAACTATCTCTCTTACGGTTCGGTGTTTTTTCAGCGCGGATATATGGATCAGGCCGAAGCTTCGTTCCGCATTGCTTTTCGCGACGATCCCTCCAGCGCCGAAGCCCTGTATGGCATCGGAAGCGTCTATCTGAACCAGCAGAAGACGGCGGAAGCGCGGGAGAGTTTTGAACGCGCGCTCAAGCTTCATGCGAGCTATCCCGACACGCTGGCAAATTCCTGGAACAATCTCGGATTGCTGGCCGCGCAAGCAGGACACATGGACGAAGCGATTGGCCACTTTCAAGAGGCGCTCAAGCAGAGTCCCGATCATATGATTGCGCTCAATAATCTGGGCAGCGCCTACCGCCAGCAGAAGCGTTGGGATGATGCGCGCAACACTTATGAGCGAGCGCTGAAAGTCAACGCCAACGATGCTGAGGCGAATTACGGTCTGGGAATGGTGTTTGCGCAGAATGACGACACCGCGCGCGCATTCGATTCTCTGCAGAAGGCGCTGAAGCTGCGTCCGGCTTATCCTGAAGCGCTGAACAACCTGGGCATTCTTTATCTGCGGACGCACCGCCGGGATGAGGCGGTGGCGAGCTTTGAGCAGTGCATCCGCGTGGCGCCTTCGTTCGATCAGTCCTACTTGAATCTCGCACGGGTCTACGCGGTGGAGGACGCGCCCGATAAAGCTCGAGCCGTGCTGCTCGAACTGCTTAAACAGCATCCGGGACATGAGCAGGCACAGAAGATGATGGAGCAGTTGGCGAGATAGTCCCGCGCCCTCAACGCTGCTAAACTGGAAACGATGTCAACCCAAGCGGCAACCTTCCCTGCAACCGATCCCGCATCCGCCGGAGTTATGCTGCCGGCTTTCACGCTCTGGTGGCGTGAAGTCGTTCGCTTCTATCGTCAGCGCGCGCGTGTGGTTGGCGTGATCGCTTCTCCACTCTTGTTCTGGATCGTCATCGGATCCGGTTTCGGAACGTCATTTCGTTCCGGACAGGCCGCTGGCCAGCAGCACTATCTGAATTATTTTTATCCCGGCACGCTGGTGATGATTGTGCTCTTCACCGCCATTTTCACCATGATGTCGGTAATCGAAGACCGTAACGAAGGTTTTCTGTTGTCAGTGCTGGTCGCGCCCGTGCCGCGCGCCGCCATTGTTCTGGGAAAAGTTTTGGGCGGCACCACCCTGGCGACCGCGCAGGGACTGATTTTCCTGGTCTTCGCGCCGCTCGTCGGTGTGCACTTTACGCTTGCCTCGTTCGGGCTCATCGTCCTCACCGTGTTCCTGGTGTCGTTTGCCCTCACCGCACTCGGCTTCGCCATCGCGTGGCCCATGGATTCGACGCAAGCCTTTCATGCCATCATCAATTTATTTCTGATCCCGCTGTGGCTGCTTTCGGGAGCGCTCTTTCCTCTCTCCGGAGCCTCGGGCTGGATTCGCTGGCTCATGTATGCCAATCCGCTGACCTACGGCGTCGAAGCGCTGCGCACCCTGATGTATCCCGAAGCTCCCAGCGCATTCTCGCTGACCGCATCCATTTTGACGCTGGTGCTGTTTGCAATGTTCATGTTCGGTTTGGCCTTCGTGCTGGCGAACCGGCGCACGACCAGACCGGCGGCGTGAGAGAAGTTGCTTCGCGAATTGGGCTAGTGAAATTACAAAATTGCCCGATTACCAAATTACAAATGCCCTTAGACATTCTCGCCCTTGCCGCGCATCGCGACGACGTGGAACAAACCTGCGCCGGAACTCTGCTCAAGATGGCCGAGTGCGGATATCGCACCGGCATCCTCGATCTCACGCAAGGAGAAATGGGAACGCGAGGCACCGCCGAAGACCGTGCTCGCGAAGCGGCCGACGCGGCGCGCATCCTGAAAGTTTCCTGGCGTCAGGCGCTCGATATTTTCGACGGCCGCGTCGAAAATACCTGGGAGAATCGTGTGAAGGTCGTCCGCGTACTACGTGAGCAGCGGCCGCGGGTGCTGATTCTTCCCTACTGGGAGGGACGCCATCCCGACCACTACACCGCCTCGGTCCTCGGATACGAAGCGGCGTTTCTATCGGGACTCGCCAAGTTGCCGCTGAAGGGTTCCGCTCATCGTCCTTTCAAAATTATTTACGCCAGCCTGTACCGCGACGTGCGGCCGACGTTTGTTGTCGACATCACAGACCAGTTCGAAACGCGCTTCCGAGCGCTGATGGCGTACAAATCTCAGTTCACCGATCAGGAGGCTGGCACTGGAATCTTTCCCGCGCAAAAAGAAATTCGGGCGCGCATTGAATCCATGGCCCGCTATTACGGCATGCTCGGCGGCGTCACCTATGCCGAGCCGTTCGTGCAGAAGGAAGTTGGACTAGTGGATGATGTGATGGCCATTCCGGTGAAATCGATCTGAGGCGACGAAGCCGGGTGAACGCAGGTCTGGTAAGCGTGAATCCGTGAGATGTACTTCAGATGAAGATCCGGCCTCCGGCTACGTCAGTTAGAACCCTCATTCTGCGGCCCGGCGTACTGCCAGATAATGCCGCCATCGGTAATCCGTGTGCCTTGCTGATAAGCGATACAGGCGGTTCCCAATTCAAAATCAGTGCAATCGCCTGAGCCGAGGCCGGACGCGGTGAAGGAAAATGTAAACGGCGATTCGAAAGGCGGCCCCGGAGGATTTGTGCTGGCCGTAACGACCCAGGAACCGTTATAAGCGGAATTGGGAGTAAAGTTCTGGATTACAACCGTGGAGCCGACGACGGCCCCTTGGTACGGCTCGCCGAGATTCAGTGGGGATGGGTCACCCAGGGGGCCGACCATCGTGCACGTCGCGGTCGTACCCGTATCGGAGCATGTACTGAGTTCCACATAGAGATTGGAAGGTAGAATTAGCGGCCCTCTAAATCCGGTGGGCTGTGTGGACCCGCTCTTGCAGCCGGTAATGCACTTTGGATTTAGAACTGCCTGAAAGACCGCCCCGGGAGGCAGCGGCTCGATCATGTTCCCCTCGACGTACGAATAATTCGCTTCCCATAGCGGTCCACAGAAAGCCAGCGCCGGGTTTGGCATCCCGGGCAGAGGTTGATAGACTTCGCCCGTCGCGTAATAGCCAAGTAAGGGCAACGCGGCAAATTGAGGTTTACCGGAACCGGTAAGGCTGTACTGCTGCGGTCCGGTCGCGGGGTACTGGCACACGGTGTAATCCTGTGCGACAGCCGAAACTGTTAGCCCGCAGAGCAAGAGCGCGAGAACGGAGAGACTGGCAAAAAGCTTCATCATGGTAAGACTCCTCTCGATGCGCAACTTCTATCACGTGAGAACGAATTCCATGGCCAGTTCCCTTCACAGAATGATCATTTCCCTTCACACAGACGTAGCAGGGTGAGATGCTCCCGATTCGCGCCCGTTTTTTGGACATCAATTGGCCCAGCCTTCCGATGGGAACCGGGTAGAGGGAGCCTCGTACTTCGCGCCTTTTTGAGAAGGGTGTAGAGCGAGTTGAACAGTGTCCGCATCATGAGGACAATTGCAAAAAGTGCTGGTTTTGCACCATTAACAGGCGTATATTTCCTTCTGCCCCCGGTGTCGCCCACCGCAAGTCAAATTCTAGCCTGCTAGGGAGAAACGAATGAAATCGCGCAAAGAACTGTGGATATGGATTGCAGGGCTGTGTCTGTTGTCCGCAGCGCTGATCACCATCAGCCTTAAAGCGCGGCCGGCGAGCGTTCAGGCAGCGGGCATGCCAACTCGCGTCACGGCAAACATGCAACGTGCTAACGGCCCCATCCTGCCACCGGTCGAAGAGTTCACGCTGACGCCGCCCAATCCAGCGCTGAACATCTACCAGACGATCGTCTCGGTGCGCTTCAAGGGATCGGAGGCTGAAAAATTGGCGGCGCAAATACCGATCACCCTTGGCAGCCAGAACGTGGTTTTGCGGCGTTCCCCCGATGACGCGCAGGTATTTTCTACCAGAGTTGATTTCGACTGGCACACCTTTGCCAAGGAGCAGCAACAACGCAAGGACTTGGCGGCAACTGGCAGGCAGATCCCGGTCTTTGAGGGTCGCCGCTTCGTCCGCAGGGAGAGGATGCAGTTCGTCGATCCGGCAGAGATTCAGAGCGCCCTGCAATCGCACCAGCCCGTCCAATTCTCGGGGCAGGCTTTAGCTGGCGGAGCCGTCAACGTTTATCCCAATCGTGAGCTGATGATCACCGACTTGTCCGTAGTCCAGGACGTAGGCACTAACGGTAACGGTCGAGTGTACGACAGCTGCATCGACCCCAGCGACCCGACATCACCGGCCAATGGCAACCCCAACGGCGCATGGACCCTGGGCACACTGATGATGGCCATGTCGAACACCACCAATATTCAAGTCGCCGAGCAGATGCTAAACACGATGCTCTCCTCCTGGCAGAACGTGCAAACGATCAATGGTTTCACGGTTCAACCGAGGGGTGGCATTGGAGTTCTCTCTCAGTCGGGTCTGCTCGGTAACTGGCCTGCGGACCCCAATAACCCCTCGCTCCCGTCGCTGCTCAACCCGCCCGTGCGGTTGAATGCCATCGTCAATCGTATCGATTTGGGCCAGAACTTCAATCCAGCGACTCCGGGTGAGCTGAGATTCATCTTCGGGGTTACGGCCGGAACCAGCCCCGGCGGCTCCTGTGCAGCGGATCCAAAGGCGCCGTTTGACATCATCATCGAATTTAATGTTCCTTCTACATTCAGTCCGAACGCGTGGGCAAATCTGTGGAATAGTCTGGGGAACGAGCCGGCGAACGCGCCTCCCGATGCGTTTCCGGCGGCGCTGCAGTCGCAGGTCACCGACGCCGTTGTAACCGCCGGCGCTTGCGGCGGCTCCAGTTGCCTGGCGCAAATACGAACCACTGAACTTGACCTGGCTGCAGGTGAAACAACGAACTTTTGGGAACAGCGGGAGTTCCATCTCGGGCAAGATCAGTACGGAAGCCCGGTGCTGCAACAGTCAACCGTCGCCATGACTCCGGATGGAAGCTTTAACTTCGGCCAGCCAAAGTGTGATGCAACCGGGATGCCGGCCTGCGCCGTCCCCGGCACCTTGGTGAACTACATCAATACGAATCAAACCGAGATTCTCGCCACTCTCGGTGCGCTGCCGGTTGTTACTCCGGACTATCCGGCGGGCTCGCCCTTCCTCGGAGGTTCGGCTTTCAACCCCGACGGTGTGAGCCGGGGCGGCAAAGGCGGTGCCACGGCTGCGTTCTGGGAAGATGCTACCCCGACAGCGAGCCCAGAGGCCAGGGTTTACTTCTCCTCGAACACCTGCAATGCCTGTCACGGAGTCGACACTGCGACTCTCTTTGTGCATGTAGGCACTCGCACCACCAGCAAAGCCTCCAACGTCTCCGGCTTCTTGGTGGGTTGTCAACCCGGCAACAATACCTGCCTTCCTGGAGAACCGAACACGTGCTTGCTGTCGACGCCAAATCTGGCCTGCACGGAGCAAATACTAGATCCAACTGGATCCGGGATAAGGACCAGTTTCGGCGACATCGGCCGCCGGGTAGTAGTTTTGTCCGGCTTGGTGACAAACGGACCTCGCTCTGGCGGCATGCTGTTGCCACTCGTTAACCAGCCCATCGGCGTTCACTGACGGAGGCAAACGGTGTCGGCGTTGGGCAGGCCACTCCTCGAAGAGCGCGAGAAGTGGTGCAACCTCTGTTATGGTCGAAGTTCAAAGACTAGCCAGCGTTATACTTCCCTGTTGAAGTGGCCCATCCGTCAGAATCGATGTACCCATTCCAGCCCGTGTTTCATCTAACGCCGAGACTGGGGTTAGTTTGAGATGCCATGAAGAAGAAGATTGGGTTTGTAGCAGCAATCGTGCTAGTCGGACTGGCGTTGTTGTCCACTCGCTACTATATGGTGGACCTGCCCGTGTGGCATTTTTTTGGCGGCGGCCAAGGACCAGACCCTGTGACCTTGCACCTGCGCGGGGAATTCGTGGAGAGCAATCTGGGCGCGGCGGAAGGGCCGGCCGGATCACTTACCGTGCGCATGATTGCGCAGCAATTTGTTTTCGTGCCTCAGTGCATCGTGGTCCCCGCGGGTGTTCCGATCACGTTTCGAATTACCAGCGCCGATGCAGTGCACAAGCTGAGCTTCATGGGAACGAATTACGGCCTCAAAGCTGTGCCCGGGGTGGTGACCGAAGCGACCTTTACTTTTGCGAAGGCTGGCGAATTCAAGATCCCCTGCCATGAGTTCTGCGGAGCCGGCCATTATGCGATGAGAGGCCATCTGGATGTGGTCCCGCGAGATCGGTTTGCCGCTTTGCTTCCCGGCGAAAGGCGGTCTTGTGAGCCACGCTAGCCAGGCGGCGCGCCCGCGAATAGGGTCCCGATGGCCTGGAACCCCGTTGCTGCTGCTTGCGATTACGCTCCTATTGTCGGGAATGGATTCTTCCGCGCAGAGGGAGTCGGAGAATTCTGAACCTCCGGTTCGCATCCCTTCGGACGTGGCCTGGACAGGAGAAACGCTTGCGATTATTTACCGTGGCGACGCTTTTCATGGACTGCTGCTTGCCCGGCGCTGCAATCATTGTCACGGCGAAGAGGGATTCAGCTCCGTTCCCGCCTTCCCCAACCTGGCAGGCGAGGACCGGCTGTCGTTCTGGAAACAGATGCAGGATTTTCGATCCGGGAAGCGCACTTCACCCATAATGCAGGGCATCGCCGAGGGATTTTCGGCGCGCGACGCGGCCGACTTGGCGGCATATTACGCGATGCTGCCTACGGCGAGTGATCCGCAAGACAACCGGGCATTTCCCCAGGCCATGCGGGACCCCTCTGGTGCCTCGATGGCCATCCGCCTCATTGTTTTCGGAGACGGGCAGCGGGGCATACCACCCTGCCAGTCCTGCCACGGTCCGGTGAGTTATGTGCAGGGAGCTCCCCCACTGGCGACCCAGAACGGCAACTATCTGGAGCAGCAGCTCGAGAATTTTTCAAATGGGAATCGGGCCAACGATATTAACGTTCGAATGCGTAGCATCGCGAGACAGCTGACTGCGGAGGAGAAGACGGCCCTTTCGGAATT
>JBEKXC010000028.1:0-29537 GCA_049512435.1 Terriglobales bacterium
GTTGTGCTGAACAAGCCCAAGGGATATGTGACCACGGTGAGCGATGAGAAAAAGCGACCCACCGTGATGGACCTCGTTGGCAAAGTGAAAGGGCGTGTGTATCCCGTAGGCCGTCTGGACTGGGCCAGCGAAGGCTTGCTGCTGATGACCAACGATGGCGAACTGGCCAATGCGCTGATGAAAGCGTCCTCCAACGTGCCCAAAGTTTACGTCGTGAAAGTCGCCGGCCAGCCCGACGAGGCCAAACTCGACAAGCTTCGCCGTGGAGTCTCAATCGCCGAAAAAGGTGGGCGCCGCGTGCGCACGGCTCCCGCAAAAATTCGCCTGATCCGCGAAGGCGATAACCCCTGGCTCGAAGTGACCATCATTGAAGGCCGCAACCGCCAGGTCCGAAGAATGTTTGAGGAAGTGGGACACCACGTGGAGAAAATCCGGCGCGTGCAGTACGGACCCCTCGCGCTCGACGTGCCGCCAGGAGATTGGCGGCACCTCACGCTGCTGGAAGTAGCCAAGCTGAAAACCGCAGCATCACAACCGAAAGTTGCCAGGCGCGACCGCGCGACGCCCCAGACAGTGGAGGGACGGACGCCTCGCCGGTCCAGCCGTGCCGGGACGCCTGGCACTCCACGGGCAAAGTCATTGCTCTAGCTCCGAGCTTCAGCAATCATCGGCAGCCGCGCGGCGCCGTACAAGCCGGCATCGCTTCCCAACAGCGCGCGTGTGATGATCGTCTTGTGGCCGGGACCAGCCTTCACGTGCTCGGAAGCGCCCTCATGACTGGCCGAAGCATCGGGCGGCGCAGTAGCGGCGTACACCATGGAGCGCGCCCGCAACTCAGCGAAGATCGAGGGCGAAAACGCTTCCCACGCACTCGCAACTCCCCCGCCAATCACGTAAATCGGCAAGTTCAAGGAATTCACCATTGCCGAAAGCACAATGCCCAGGCAACGGCCCACGTACCGGAAAATGCGGCGCGCATCTTCATCGCCCTGAATCGCGAGATTGTAAATCGATTTCGCGCTGAACTCCGGGTCGGATTGGGCCGCGCGTGCCAGCGCCGGAGCGCCATCGCTCGCGATCGCTTCCCGCGCCATCCGGACCACCGCCGTCGCCGAAGCATATTGTTCCAGGCAGCCTCGATTCCCGCAGCCGCAAGGGTGCCCATCCGGCTCAACCGTGGTGTGGCCGAACTCCCCGGCCATGCCGTTCGCGCCGCGCCAGATCTGGCCGCCCTGAACCAGTCCACCGCCGACGCCGGTCCCGAGGGTCAGTATCGCCATGTCGGAATATTCTTTGGCCGCGCCCAGCCATTTTTCGCCGAGTGCCGCGACATTGGCGTCGTTTTCGAGGATCACCACCGTCTTCAGACGCTCCTCAATGGCAGCGTGGGCTGGATAGTCCACCCAATCTGGCAGATTCGGCGATTCGCGCACCAGGCCAGTTTGCATGTCGATGATGCCGGGCACGCCGACGCCGATCCCCAACAATGGAGCGGAGTTCCTGTATTTATCCGAGAGGAGCTGGATGGCGTCGCACATGTCGCCGATGACGTGATCGCGGCCCAGCGAAACCTTGGTGCCGAGCGTGACTTTCTCCACCAGCGTGCCCTGCTCATCCACGGCGGCAATGCGCAGGTTCGTACCGCCGAGGTCCACTCCAATTGCAAGTTTATTCATAAAAATTCTTTCGCGAAGAACGGCTGGGTCGTTCGAGGACGAATTTGTGACTCTGCTCTTTTTACAGCGCGGGTGCTGATCCGTCAATATTAAATCGTTGTATTAGGGCTATTTTTGACACTTTGAACAATAGTGACTGCTACGACCGGCCAGCACAACGCGCCGAATCGCGGCCCGGCATACCAGGCACGGTTCTCCCTCGCGGCCATACACTCGATGCTGCAGTTGGAAGAATCCTTCTTCTCCATCGGCGTCCACGTAATCTGAAATCGAAGATCCACCGAGCGCGATCGCCTTACGCAAAACTTCCCGCACCGCCCGGTGCAGCTTCCGCAACTCGTTCCGCGTGATGGCCGCCGCCCGACGGCGGGGACGGATGCCAGCCCGAAACAACGATTCGTCGGCATAAATGTTCCCCACGCCGCGCAGCAATTTCTGATTGAGAAGCGCGCTCTTGATCGGAGTCTTGCGTCCGCGAAAAAGCGCGACGAACCGCTCCTCGCTCACCTCCAGCGGCTCCACTCCACCCGGATCAAAGCCTCCGGCATGAACACTCAGCTTGCCAAACATCCGCGGATCGATAAAGCGCAGTTCGCGCCCCGAAGCGAGCTTCGCGATCAGGTGAGTGTGCTTTACGACGTCCGCGGCAGGTTCCAAGACCACCAAGCGTCCAGTCATGCCAAGATGGACGATCCACTGCGCCGTCTCGAGAGCGTTTCGAACTATGTGTAGAGACGCGGCTTGCCGCGTCTGGCGGCCACCACCGAGCTTGCCTTGCTTTGCTAACGTAGGCGTTGGCCTCTGCGATGACGGTGATCCTTCTAGATCGAACACGATGTGCTTGCCTGCACGATGCACCCGTATGATCCGCTTGCCTTCAAGCGTCCGAGCGATGATGCCGGCCGGTGACTTGAGAGGCTGCTTCCGCGAACCGATCCAGACCGATTCGACCGTGTCACCGGAAATGCGCTGGTCGAGTCCGCGCACAATGGTTTCGACTTCGGGCAGTTCAGGCACACTGTCAGGATACAAGATGCGCGGCCAGCAAAGTTCCCAGTTCCCAGTTCTCAGTGAGACTGTGCGGGGAGTGGGTCTTTACTAAGAACTGAGAACTGGGAACTGAGAACTGAGAACTGTTCTTACGGTTTGCCCCTCCACAGCCCGATTCGGTATGCTAGGGAGTACACACCAGGTACCGCCGATCTTCCCAGTTTTCCAGTCTACTCAGCAGCGGCGCAACCGGTGTGTGCGACCCCAGGCGCGGCGTGACGGCCGCACAACATTCCAAGTGGAGTTTTCATTGAGGAGCGGCAAAACGAGCAGAAGCAGAACTGCGGTCATTGTTGGAGCGCAGTGGGGCGACGAGGGCAAGGGTAAGGTGGTCGACGTACTTACCCAGACTTTTTCCGTCGTGGCGCGCTACGCCGGCGGCCATAACGCCGGACACACCGTCATCATCGACGGAAAAAAATTCATTCTGCAATTGGTCCCCGGCGGTATTCTGCGGCCCGAGTGCACCAGCGTCATCGGCAATGGGGTGGTGATTGATCCGCTGGCATTCCTCAAGGAAGTCGCATCGCTCCGCGCGGCCGGTCTGAAGGTGGACGGCAACCTTTTCGTCTCCAACCGCGCGCAGGTTATTCTTCCCTACCATCGCATGATGGAGCTCGGGGCGGAGAACGCTCCTGGTCGCGTGAAAATTGGAACCACGTCACGCGGCATCGGTCCAGCGTACGAAGACAAAATGGGTCGCCGCGGATTGCGCGTCGCCGACCTGCTCGACACCCCACTGCTGCGCACGCACATCGAGAACGCATGCCGGGAAAAAAACACGATCGCGCATGCGCTCTTCAACTCCGAGCCGCTCGATGCCGACAAAATGTTCCGCGAATACGCAGACGCCGCCGAGCAGATCGCTCCCTTCGTCCGCGACACGGCGCTCCTACTGAACCGCGCTCTGGCCGAGGGCAAATCGATCGTCTTCGAAGGGGCGCAGGGTACGATGCTCGATATTGATCACGGCACCTATCCGTTTGTGACGTCTTCAAGCTCCACTTCCGGTGGCGCCGCAATCGGAACCGGCGTGCCTCCGACGTCGATTGACGCCGTTATTGGTATCACCAAGGCCTATTGCACCCGTGTCGGCGGCGGTCCGTTCCCGAGCGAACTGCTCGACGCGCAAGGCGAAGACCTGCGCAAACGCGGCAACGAATACGGCGCCGTCACCGGACGCCCCCGCCGCACGGGCTGGCTCGATTTGCCTCTGCTCCGTTACGCTGGCATGATTAACGGCATCTCCTGGTTGGTGGTTACGAAGTTGGATGTGCTCGATCACCTGACGGAGATTCCAGTTTGCGTGGGGTATAGGGTGAACGGCAAGGAAACCGTCGAAGTTCCAGCGCAGGCCTGCGGTTATGAAAAAATCGAATGCATCTACCGCAGTCTCCTGGGCTGGGCGAGCCCAACGCATTCCATTCGGACGGTCGAAGCATTGCCCAAAGCCGCCCGCGAATACCTGGCCTTCGTCGAAAAGGAAACCGGAGCCCAGGTGGGAATGATTTCGACAGGCCCCGATCGTGAGCAGACGATTCTGGTCCCGGATTTTATAAGCGCCTTGGGACTAAAGAGTGACTAGGAACTATCGCGTGAATTGTTTTGGGAAGGGCACGGCTTCAGACGTGCCGCCCGGGGCCAAATAACAAGAGGGCTTTAGCCCCTGAGGGCAAGAGAACGGAGCGACGGATGGTGGTGTTGGCAGTAACCTGGATGGCAAAAATTGGACGCGAGTCCGAAGTGGCCGCAGTCTTTGAAAAACTCACAGCCGAATCGCGCAAAGAGCCGGGTTGCCTGATGTATCAGGTGCACAAGCACAAGACCGATCCGCGCCGGTTCTTCATCTACGAGCAGTATCAGGATGACGCCGCCCTCGAGGCGCATCGCGCTGCCCCGCACTTCCTGCAGTTGGCAAAAAAAGATCTGCCCAAAATCGCCGATCGCACCGAAGGGCACCTGTTCGAACCGTTGGGATAACTATCAATCAATTGTCATCCTGAGCGAACCGGGGTCCCCAGCAAGCCCGGTTTTGGCCTGCTCGGGTGGGGGAGCGAAGGACCTCGTGCGAGAGTGCATCTTCGGTCTGCACGATCGTCATGTCGCCTGCTTGTCGGCCATCAGCACGCCGCCGGAAGCGTAGCTTTCTTTCGACACTTCCAAAAATGTCACCACGATGGCTTCGCGGCGCGCACCCGCTTCTTCCACTATCGCATCGGTAATGCGCTGCGCGATCTTGCGCTTCTGGTCGGTCGAGCGGCCTTGGAGCATGGTGACTTGGACTAATGGCATAGAGTTCTCGGTTCCCAGTTCTCAGTTCTCAGAAAAACTCCGGCTTCAGACCACTCTCATCTGAGAACCGAGAACTGAGACTCGGGAACTGCTTTTATTGCGCCAACTCGTAACCTGCAAAGAAGAAACTTAGTTCGAAGCGCGCCGTTTCATCCGCGTCCGAGCCGTGGATCGCGTTGTGCTCAATATCGCTGGCCCACTTCTTGCGGATGGTGCCCTGTTCGGCGCTGGCCGGATTGGTGGCGCCCATCAGGTTGCGCAGATCGGCAATGGCGTTTTCCTTTTCCAGTGCCAGCACCACGATCGGTCCGCTGGACATGAAGTTGGTCAGCGAGTGGTAAAACGGCCTGCTCGCATGGACGGCGTAGAACTGTTCCGCCTGATGCTGGGAGATTTCCAGCATCTTCATGGCTAGAATATGAAAGCCGTTCTTCTCGAACTGCTCGATGATGTCTCCGACCGCGTTCTTCTTCACCGCGTCGGGCTTGATGATAGTCAGTGTGCGTTGCAGTGTTTTCATAAGTCAGTTATAAGATCCCAAGTAACTTAACTGTCGCCTCGCGGCTTGCCGCATCTCATCCGCCATCAACGGCAACGCAGCCGCAGCAAGCTGCGTCTCTACACTCGCACTCCCAGCGCGGACGCGAGCGTCTCTCCAATGTCTGCCGGCGATTTCGCAACCTTCAACCCAGCCTTTTCCATGGCCGCAATCTTCTCGGCCGCGGTGCCTTTGCCGCCGGAAATGATCGCGCCGGCATGGCCCATGCGGCGTCCGGGAGGCGCTGTCTGCCCGGCGATGAAGCCGACAACGGGCTTCTTCATGTGCGTCCTGACGAACTCCGCGGCGGTCTCTTCCGCATTGCCACCGATTTCCCCAATCATGATTACGGCTTCAGTCTGCGGATCGCGGTTAAACAGATCGAGCGCGTCGACAAAATTCGTGCCGATAATCGGATCCCCGCCAATGCCGATCGCCGTTGATTGTCCGATTCCGCGCTGCGTCAGCTGATGTACCGCCTCGTAAGTCAGCGTCCCGGAGCGCGACACGATCCCGACATTGCCCTCTTTGTGGATCGACCCCGGCATGATTCCGATCTTGCATTTGCCCGGCGAGATGATGCCCGGACAATTCGGACCGATCAGGCGCGAGCGCCGGTTCTGCAGAAACTCCCAGGCGCGCACCATGTCAAGCGTTGGGATGCCCTCGGTAATGCAGACAATGAGTTCGATTTCGGCGTCGGCCGCTTCCATAATCGCGTCCGCCGCGTACGGTGGTGGCACGAAAATCACCGTAGCATCCGCGCCGGTTTTTTCCGCAGCTTCCTGAACGGTATTAAAGATCGGCCAGCCCTCGTGTGTCGTTCCACCCTTGCCGGGAGTTACGCCGCCGACAATCTGCGTGCCGTAAGCCGCGCACGCCTTCGCATGGAAAGTACCTTCGCGCCCGGTCAGTCCCTGCACGATCAATCGCGTTCTTTTATCAACCAGGATTGCCATAATTGCTCGCTTTCAAGAAACTGCTGTCCGCTTAGGCTGCGCTCTGCGCCGCCGCCACAACTTTGTCGGCCGCGTCCTTCATGGTTTCAGCCACCACGAAGTTCAGCCCCGATTCCATCAGAATTCTCTTGCCTTCCTGAACATTGGTGCCCTCCAGTCGCAGCACCACCGGCAGTTGAAGATTCATTTTCTTCGCCGCCTCTACCACCCCTTCAGCCAGCGTATCCACCCGCAGAATGCCGCCAAAAATATTGATCAGCACGGCGCGCACATTTTTGTCGCTCAGCAGGATTTCGAACGCGTGCGCTACCTGCTCCGCGTTTGCGCCGCCGCCCACATCGAGAAAGTTGGCCGGCATGCCGCCCGCGTACTTGATGATGTCCATCGTGGCCATCGCCAGGCCCGCGCCATTCACCATGCAGCCTACGTTGCCGTCGAGTTTGATGTAGTTGAGGTTGTATTTCGACGCCTCCACTTCCAGTGGATCCTCTTCCGTAATGTCCCGAAGTTCGCGGATGTCCGGATGACGGAAGAGCGCGTTGTCGTCAAACGTCAACTTCGCGTCCAGCGCGAACAGCCGGCCATCCGTACAACTGATAAAAGGATTGATCTCCACAAGCGAAGCATCCGTTTCCAGAAACGCGCGGTAAAGGCCAGTCAGGAACTGAACGGCAGGGTTGATCTGCGACGCCTTCAGCCCCAGCGTAAACGCGATCTTGCGTGCCTGGAACGGCTCCAGCCCCATGCCCGGATCGATGTACTGCTTCAGGATCGCTTCCGGCCGTTCGGCTGCCACTTGTTCAATATCCATGCCGCCCGCAGCCGACGCCATGAACACCGGTTTGCCCTCGCCGCGATCCACCAGAATGCCAAGATAAAGTTCTTTCTCGATCGGCAACGTCTCTTCGACCAGCAACCGATGCACGATGCGCCCTTCCGGCCCGGTCTGATGCGTTACCAGTTTCATGCCCAGAATCTCGCCGGCAATTTCGCCCGCCTCTTCCGCCGACTTGGCGAGCTTCACACCGCCGCCCTTGCCGCGTCCGCCAGCGTGGATCTGCGCCTTCACCACGACTCCCGTAGCGCCGGAGCCCAGCAGATCCCTCGCCGCCGCCTCCGCGTCCTCACGTGTCGCCGCCATCCGGCCGCGCGGCACGGCGACGCCATACTTCTTCAGAATTTCTTTACCCTGATACTCATGAATTTTCATAATGATTCCAAATTCGTGTGCTGACACGATTCCAGACTGGAAGAAACCCGCTTGCGGATTGAACTGCAGTCCAGCAAACCTTCGATTCTATAAGACGCAAGCACAATCGGCAAAGTACGCGTGAGACACGAAACGGTGTGGCGGCAGTTGGTTACGAAATGTGTCTCGTGCTGGCGCGCAGTGCGACTGCCACAGGGGACAGGGAGTAAAGACCTTGACTTACTTCCCGCCCACCGACTGCAGGCAACGGCCATAGAGTTCCAGCAGATGGGCCGCGTAATCCTCGGGCTTGTCGGCCGCACCGCTGCCCTGGAAGCCGACTCCGGCCCCAGTCGTCTTGCCGTAGCTGGTGGTCATGGCGATGAATTTCATGAGGTCAAGCGCGATGTCTTCGTTGCGGCGGGAGCCTAGAGAAAGACCGGACATTTCCATGATGAAAACTCCTCGTGAAAGGTGTAATCCGCCGGATTTCCCGGCTCTGCCGCGATCATAGCAGAAGCGTCGCCCTACCCAACCTCCACCAGACCGTAACTAAGCGCCCAGCGCGACCGCATTTCCCGCAGCGCGCGATTGATTTCGTCTTTCGATATTTCCGAATTCGGACCAGAGATCACAAACGCAGCCTCGCGCTTGGCCGCTTCCAGCAATTGGCGGTCGCGGATGATATTAGCCACGCGGAAGCTCGGAATACCCGCCTGCTTCGTCCCGAAAAACTCGCCGGGGCCGCGCAGTTCGAGGTCAAGTTCCGCGATCTGGAATCCATCGTTCGAACGCACCATGGCGTCGAGACGGCGTTCGCCTTCTTCGGAAACCTTCCCACCGTGCATCAGCACACAATACGACTTCGCCGCGCCGCGCCCGATACGTCCGCGCAACTGGTGGAGCTGCGCCAGTCCGAAGCGGTCGGCGTGCTCGATCACCATGATGGTCGCGTTGGCAACATCGACGCCGACTTCGATCACGGTGGTCGCGACCAGAATTTCAATCTTGCCTTGTTGGAATTCGCGCATCACGTGTTCTTTTTCGTCGGCATCGAGACGGCCATGCAGCAAGCCGACATGCAGGTTGGGAAAAATCTTTTCGCGCAATTGCCGGTGCATCTGTTCGGCCGCTTTCAGCTCGCGCTCTTCGTTTTCTTCAATCACGGGATAAACCACGTAGGCCTGATGTCCAGCGCTGATCTGCTTGCGGACGAAGTCCCACGCTTCGGACGCGCGCTCGTCGGGCAGGGAGCGGGTGACAACCGGCGTGCGTCCCGGAGGAAGTTCGTCGAGCACCGAAAGGTCGAGGTCGCCGTAGAGAGTTAGGGCGAGCGTGCGGGGGATGGGCGTCGCCGTCATTACCAGCACGTCGGGCTCGGGGTCGGCGGACCTGGACTCTTGTGTGGTGACGGGGCTCTGCCCCGTCCCGCCGGACCCAGACGCGCGACGCATCAGCTTCAACCGTTGCATTACGCCGAAGCGGTGTTGCTCGTCGACCACGACCAGGCCGAGGTTTTCAAACTCGACGCGATCCTGAATCAACGCATGCGTTCCGATGACAAGTTGCGCGTTGCCTTGCGCGATGTGGCGTCGAACGTCGCGTTTCCGGTCCTGTTCGAGCGAGCCCGTGAGGAGCACGATGCGGTATCCAGCTCGTTCGAGAATCTGGCGGGCGGAAAAATAATGCTGCTGCGCCAGAATTTCAGTAGGCGCCATCAACGCGACCTGGTAGCCGTTTTCAATGGCGATGATCGCGGCTTGGAAGGCTACAATCGTTTTGCCCGAACCCACATCGCCCTGCAGCAGTCGGCGCATCGGGCTTGGCGTCTGCATATCGGTGGCGATTTCTTTCAGCACGCGCTTCTGGGCGGCGGTCGGATGAAACGGCAATATCTTCTTAATTGCAGCGCGCACCCCATCGTTAAGCTCAAAAGCGATTCCAGTTTCCGCCTTCTGCTCACGGCGCTTGAGTTCCAGGCCAAGCTCGATAAAAAACAGTTCATCGAAGATCATTCGAATGTGCGCGGCGGTGCGTGACGATTGCAGGTCTGCAAAACTCTCGCCCGCGTCCGGCCAGTGCACCTTCCACAACGCTTCGCGCGGGGACGCCAGGCTAAGATGCGCGCGCACCGCAGCCGGGATCGGATCGGGAAGATTGGGATTCAGATTTTCGAGAGCCCACCGGATGATGCGCCGGAACCAGCGCGGCGTGAGTTTGCCCTGACCGGTCGATTCGTAAATGGGAACGATCCGTCCGATTTCGAGCGAAGCGGCTGCTTTCCTCTCAGCTTCGTCCGCACCACCTTCTTCGTTGATGTCGCCGAGAATCTCGAATTGCGGCTGCATAATCTGCAGTTGCCCGTCGCGGTCCTCTTCAACCTTGCCGTAGAGCGCCACCATCTGTCCGGCCTGAAAGCGGTCTTGTAGATACGCGGCGTTGAACCAGATACACTTCAGCCGGGTACGGCCCTGGCCGACTGTGAGTTGGAAGATGGGCATGCGGCGCGTGCGAAACAGCCCCGAGTTGCGGACTTCGGCGATCACCGTTGCCATTTCCCCGGCGCGCAGTTCGGCGACCGAACGCGGATTCAGCCGGTCTTCGTAGCGAAATGGCAGGTAGTGGAGCAGGTCGTCAACGGTCGCAATACCCTTGGCGGCAAGCACCTCGGCCAGGCGCGGGCCAATGCCTTTCACGTACTGCACTGGAGTGGACGGTTCCAGCATCTTAAAGGATGTTAGCAGCCGAGTCCCCATCGCGCCTGGTTTTCGCTCGATGGGTTGGAGGAGCGGAAGCCGGCCAGGGCAAGAGCCCCACGATAAGGAAAGACGCTCAAGAACGACGATGAAAAATTTTCTCGACGCGCTCGTGGCAGTGCTCGCAGGCAATGCGATTTACTACCTGCTCATGCCACATTTGCCTAGGGCGGCGCGGCACAGGCTTTTCCAAGAAGACTGGGGCCTGCTGGTGGATTTCGCGATCTGCACGATGATCTTTGTGGCAGTGAAGTATGCGCGGCGTGATAAAGGATCACTGTCGTAAACTCATCGCACCATGTTTCGAACTATGTTTGCAGGCGCATCATGCTGAAGCCGCGGGCATCGATTGCCAAGCTGAGTCCATACCACTCACCCATCGTGAGCCGCGCCGGGTTGAGCCTCGATCTCAACGAGAGCATGGCTGGATGCTCGCCGCGCGTGCTGGCTCGGCTACGCTCGCTGTCGGCGGCGGAGGTGTCGCTGTATCCACAGCGCGAGGTTGGTGAGCGGATGGTCGCGAATTTCCTGGGCGTCGCACCCGAGCAGGTATTGCTCACCAATGGAATGGACGAGGCAATTTCGCTGCTGTTTGCAGCATATCTGGGCCCTGGCGACGAGCTGCTGTTTGCCGAGCCTACGTTCGTGATGTATCCCATGTTGGGCGAGGCGCTCGGGGCGCAGGTGGTGCGCCTGCCGTCGGGAGAAGACCTGGAGCTTCCCCTTGCCGATTTGCTGGCTCGGATTTCGCCGCGCACCCGGGTGATCGCGATCGCGAATCCGAACAATCCTACGGGCCTCGCCGCTTCGCGCGTGGACTTGCTGAAGATTGCGGAATCGGCGCCTGATGCGGCGGTGCTGGTCGACGAGGCCTACTTCGAATTTTGCGGCCAGACGCTGATCCTCGACCTGACGCGCCATCCGAATCTCTTCGTCGCGCGTACGTTTTCCAAAGCCTACGGACTCGCCGGCCTGCGTCTCGGAGTGCTGATTGGTGCGGCGGAGCAGATCGGCTGCCTTCGGCGGTTCAGCCTGCCATTCAACGTGAATGCCGCGGCGCTAGCTTGCCTCGAGGAGGCGCTGGCCGACCAGGCGTTCGTCCGCGAACACGTAGCGCAAGTGAAGCAGGGCCGCGAACAACTGGCACAATTGTTCAACGAGTTGGGCCTGCGCTTCTGGCCGAGCCAGACGAACTTCATTCTTGTACGAGTCGGTGCGCCCGCGCAAACATTTGTGGAACCGATGCAGCGGCGCGGGATTCTGGTCCGCGATTCATCGGCAAACCCGGGCTGCGACGGATGTGTTCGAATCACTATCGGGACGCCGAGCCAGATGGATGGAGTGTTGCTGGCAATTCGCGAGACGATCGCGGAAACGCACCGCTAAGCCGCCACGAAATAGCAGGTGCAAGCATGGTTTGAATTCGGAACCAGGGGGTCGGAGGTTCAAATCCGCGCGCCCCGACCAATCTTTCTCTTTCTTTCTCTCGCCCAAAAGGCGCGTCCCGCGCGGGGTGTGCAAGAGTTTGCAGATTCAGTGCCTGGTCCGAGCAATTATTAAATCCTCACATAAACTTCTAATTATAAGAGCAAGAATGTGTCAGTTATTGAGTTAAACTGTTCCTCCGTTTGCGATTTGCAGTGTTGGGCGAAACTGTGACAATGCGGAAGCGAGTGACCGGCCGTCACCGCAAAAATGCTGATCCGTTAAGAGCGGAGTTTTTCTGGGGCACACCATTTGGGCCACACCATCTCGGCCACACATTGGAGAGCGAACATGAAGCGAGCGAGAAGTAGCTGGTCGGTAGGTCGTTGCAAACTGTCATCGGTTGCGTGCTGCACAACCATTCTGCTTCTTCTGCTTTTGGGATTGGGATTCTCCGCCCAAGCCGCATTTGCCCAGACCGGATATTCGGGAATTTTTGGCGGCGGACCGTTTTATAAGAACGCTGCAGCCAACATCAAGGAAATAGAATACTCAGGCTTCACGGAGGCCATTGTTTGGAGCGTCGAGGTGAGCAGCACCGGCGACCTCAATCTTAACGGCGAGTTTCCCTTAACCTCCAACGGCGTCTATATCGGCAACCAGACCTATCCGGACTTCCCCGGGGACATGGCGATCCTGAAACAAGGGACCGTACAGAGAGTCACATTGAGCATTGGCTCGTCGAACTATGGAGATTGGGAAGATATCACGGCTCTGGTTGAAGCGCAGGGCACCGGTCCCGGCAGCATCCTTTATCAGGACTTTCAAGCTTTGAAGACTGCCATCCCGGCCCTGGATGCTATCGATTTCGACGATGAAAACAGTTTCAACCTGCCCACGACCGTGCAGTTTGGCGTCATGCTGGGTAACTTGGGCTATTACGTAACGCCCGATGCCTATGACAACAACACTTATTGGCAGAGCGTGGTTTCGGAGATTAACAGCCAACTTCCAGGCACGGCGGATGGCGTACACCTGCAGGTTTACGCCGGCGGCGCCGGCAACAACCCGTGCTCCTCGGAATGGGACTTCGGTAGTGTTCCTGTTTTTCCAGGCCTGTGGGATCGGAATGATACTCCTCGCCAAGTCCAGAGCCGCATGAGCGGCTGGAACACCGATTGTGGCATTATCGGCGGGTTCATGTGGCTTTATGATGACTTTGTCGGCACTGGTCTTGCCAAAAAATACGCACGCGCGATCGATGACGCCGTCGGTTTGGGCGGCTTTACCCTTTCCGGGCCAGATAATGTCTTCCTGAACGAGAACTCAACGGCGAAGGCCGCAATCAAAATCACGGACTTCGGCGTTTTTGATGGTGAAGTGAATTTGGCTTTGTCTGCCTTACCCAATGGGGTGACCGCTTCGGTCACAGGACAAGGAAACAAGCAAACACTTGTGTTCGCGGCCAGTTCTGATGCTGCCACCGGATTCACTTCGGTGACGGTTACAGGCACTTCCGGCGAGATTACGCAAACTTTTACTTTCACCCTGGCCGTGAGCGCGGCGTTGGGGAATAAGGGATCGGGCAACCGTGTTGATCTCTCCTCGGCCTTCAACGTCTATGGAATCTATACCGATGGAACGGTGTATTCGACCGGAGGCCTCGATGGCGCTGGCAACTCGTATTCGGCGACACTGCTGACCAAGTCACGGGTTCTCGACCTGATAGGAATCAAGTTTGGACCTGCCAATCAACCTGACGCGGTCGGCTGCAACGGGCAATCGGTTAGTTTGCCGCCGGGAAACTTCTCCGGGATGTTACTGCTGGGGACTGGGGTACAGGGAAGTCAAACCTCGCAGACGATAACGGTCAACTACACGGACGGAACGAGCGCACAATTTGTTCAGAGCTTCAGCGACTGGTCCTCCCCGCAAAATTTCCCGGGTGAGGGTGAAGCAGTTGCTATGCCATACCGGAATTCTGCAGACGGCAGCGAGGATCAGGGGACGGTCAGCCTATACGCGTACGAGTTTGCAATAGACCCGACCAAGGTTGTGCAGAGTGTTACTTTGCCCAATAACCCGAACGTCGTTGTGCTCGCGGCGACTCTAGTGGGCGGAGACGCGTCGTCAGCTCAAGCGCGGTGAGATAGGGACGCAGGTCTCGCGCCGGGGACCAGGTTACGCTGGGGTGCCCACTTGCAATCGCCCTGTGTCTGCCTACAATCGGTGGGGCCGTAGTCGGCCTTCGGAGACATCTGGCGGCGCACGCGGTGCTCGGAGCTTGCAGGCGATCAACTACCGCGCAATAACCACCGCGCAAAAAAGGGAGACACATGGCCACTACAATCACACCCGTTGAACTTCACAGGTCAGTCCAGGAATTTCTGAGCCGACCCAGAAAACTGCTGATTGGCGGCCAATGGGTCGAAGCCAGGTCGGGCAAGACTTTCGAAACCTATAACCCCGCCACTGGCGAGGTCTTGGCGCACGTGGCGGAAGGCGATCGCGCGGACATTGACCTAGCCGTGGCCGCGGCACGCAAGGCTTTCGAAACCGGACCGTGGCCCGACACCTCCCCGGCGGAGCGCGGACGGCTTCTGTGGAAGCTCTCCGATCTGATCGCGGAGCACCACGAGGAACTCGCCGAACTTGAGACCTTGGACAACGGCAAGCCGCTCCTGTTCTCGCGCATCGTCGACGTCCCGACCGCAGTGGACGTATTCCGTTACATGGCTGGTTGGGCAACGAAAGTCGAGGGCAACACGATTCCGATTTCCATGCCTGGGGCTAAGTATTTCGCATATACGCTGCGGGAGCCGGTCGGCGTCGTAGGGCAGATCATCCCATGGAATTTTCCGCTTATCATGGCCGCGTGGAAACTTGCTCCTGCGCTCGCCGTGGGTTGCACATGCGTGCTCAAACCCGCCGAGCAAACTCCGCTCACCGCTTTGCGACTGGGAGAATTGATTCAGAAAGCGGGCTTCCCGGATGGAGTGGTCAACATCGTGCCGGGTTTCGGCGAAACGGCCGGAGCCGCGCTGGCTGCACATCCTGACGTGGACAAGATCGCCTTCACCGGATCGACCGAGGTCGGCAAACTGATCGCCAAGGCCGCCACGGATAATCTGAAAAAAGTCTCGCTCGAACTCGGCGGGAAATCACCCAACGTGGTTTTCGCCGACGCCGACTTGAATGCGGCCATTCCCGGAAGTGCCAGCGCTATATTCTTTAATCAGGGACAGATCTGCACCGCTGGCTCTCGCCTTTTCGTCCACAAGAGCATCTTCGACAAAGTCATCGAAGGAGTTGCCGAGCAGACTACGAAATTCAACGTCGGTCCCGGCATCAATCCGTCCACCAACCTCGGGCCGCTGGTTTCGAAGGAGCAACTGGCCCGTGTTTGCGGCTATCTTGATTCCGGCGCCAAGGAGGGTGCAAAGGCCATCGTGGGCGGCCACCGGATTGGGAGCACGGGATATTTCGTCGAGCCCACCATCCTGGTTGACGTGAAGCCGCACATGAAAGTCGTGCGCGAGGAAATCTTTGGCCCGGTGGTTACCGCGATTCCATTCAGTGACCCGGACGAGGTCGTCGGCTTCGCCAATGACACGATCTATGGATTAGCGTCCGCGGTGTGGACCCGCGACATCGGCAAGGCGCATCGCATGGCGGCCAAGCTTCGCGCTGGCACCGTGTGGCTCAACTGCTACAACGTCTTTGATCCGGCCTTGCCTTTCGGTGGCTACAAGCAGTCGGGATGGGGCCGCGAAAGCGGCCACGCAGCACTGGAACTGTACACCCAGACCAAATCGGTCTGCGCGCAGATCTAGACGTTCTCAAACCAACCCCGGCGTATTCTTGAGCCGCGGGCAACCGCGGGCAATACGCGGAAGAAACACCATCCGCGTCATGGGGAAGAGGGGGACCGTGTCACGACTCGAGAACGTCGCAGCGCTGCAACAGGCCGCGTTGCGATTCAAAGCGAGAGACCTGGAAGGACATCTAAAGCTGTATAGCAGCTCCGTGATCCATCACGGCTTCTCCAGCCGTATCCGCCCGGGAGTGGCGGGGCTGAAGGACCATTACAACTCCCTGCTCGTGGGGTTTCCCGACATGCGCGTCGACATTGACGACATCATTGCCGAGGGCGAAAAGGTGGTACATCGTTTCCTGTTTTCCGGGACGCATAAAGGAGAGTACCTCGGCCGTGCTCCCACTGGAAAGCAGGTGCGTGCCGCGGGTGTGCATATACATCTTTTTCAGGGTGGCCTGGCCGTCGAGGTGTGGCAGATTCTGGATACGTTTGCGTTCCTGTCGGAGATCGGCGCTGTGCCACGATTGCGAGACGCGAAATAAACCGGCGACCGGCGACCGGAGCTTCTTGCGTGTGGGAACCGGGCGTCCCCGCCCGGCCGCACTCACGGCAGCACGTTTTCTTGTGGAGAATCGGGATGACACCAGGCGTCGAGTTACTCGCGTCTTACTGGACGATCTCGGCCGGCCTTCCCCATACGGATCGGGAGTACAGCCCGTTCGACTTCAAGGATCGTGTGCAGTCGGCTTCCAGAGCGGGGTTCAAAAGCTTTGGCATCTGGCACGCCGACCTCGAACACATTCTCGAAAAGTACAGCCTCAAGGAAATGAAGCAGATCCTTGACGACAACGGCATCCAACACGTGGAGTTGGAATTCTTGACGGACTGGTTCCTGTTGGGGGAACGCAAGAAGGCATCGGACATCCGAAAGAAAAAATTGTTCGCTGCCGCCGAAGCGCTGGGGGCGCGCCATATCAAGGTTGGAGATTTCTTTCAGGAGCAGTGCTCTCTGCCGTGCCTCATCGATGCGTTCGCCATTCTCTGCGCAGAGGCCGCGCAGCACGGCACAAGAATTGGCTTTGAGCTGATGCCCTTCGCCATGATCCGAACTTTGGAGGAGTCGCTCGCGATGGTGAAGGGCGCGGGCTCACCCAACGGCGGAATCGTGCTCGATCTGTGGCACGTAGTGAAGCTCGGCATTCCGTATGAGGAAGTGTTCCGCGTGCCTCTGGAATACGTAGTCGGGGTGGAGTTAAATGACGGGACAGTTCATTCGCCATGGAGTCTGCACGAGGACACGATCAATCACCGGCGCTTATGCGGCGAGGGAGAGTTTGATGTCCCGGGATTCGTTCAGGGCATGCAGAAAGCCGGCTACAGGGGCCCTTGGGGGATTGAAGTTCTGTCAGCGGAACTGCGGACGCGGCCGCTCGAAGAGCTGACGACGCGCGCGTTTCATACTACGATGGCACAGTTTCAATAAGTGCTCGGGACTTGGCGAGGAGTCAGGTCTCCAACGAGAAGCTGGCGATGTCTCAGAACGACATGAGCCAAAACCCGAAACAATGGCCGTGGCCGGACGCGCTCGACGCGCTGCTGGCAGCGCCAGCCCATCATCAACTGCTGCTCGAAGACCAGCGGGTGCGCGTTCTTCATACCCGCATCGCGGCGGGAGATGTCGTGCCGCTGCACACTCATCGGTGGGGCGGGGTCGCCTACGTCCAGAGCTTCAGCCATTTCATCCGGCGGGGTGAGTTGGGCGAGATTCTGTTCGATAGCCGCCAGGCGGGTGACGCGCCAAGAATCCCCTGCGCCCAGTGGATGCAACCGCTGCCGCCGCACACGGTGGAGAACCTGGGGCCGTTGGAGATCAGCATCATTATCATTGAGCTCAAAGATCATTTGAGCTCAAGGATCTCTGACGGGTCTTGAAACATGTTTTGTGGGGGTGACCCCTGTAAGCGAAACACAGGAAAAGGCTTGCGGAATGGAACGGACGTTCGATAGAATCTGTCGCGTCTTTTCTCACGGCGCAAGCCCAGTGACACACCGGCCTATGAGATCGAACGACTACAACGACTACTTGGATCGCAAGATCGAGACCGCGACCGCGAAGGAGACAGCGAGTCTGCAACAGGCACTGCTCACAACGCAACTCGATTACTTATTTGCTCGATCCGAGTTCTATCAGGAAAAGTGCCGCGCCGCCGGAGTTCGTCGCAAGGACTTTCGCAAGTTGCGCGACTTGGCCCGTTTCCCCTTCACCACCAAGGAAGAGTTGCGCGCAAGCCAGGCGGCGCATCCGCCCCTGGGACGCCATATCGCCGCCGACTGGCATGACGTGATTCGGGTCCACAGTTCGACCGGCACCACCGGCAAGCCCAGTTTCGTCGGCATCACGCGCCACGATGCAAAGATGTGGACAAGGCTGACGGCGCGATCCTTCTACACGCAGGGTTTGAGAAAGACGGATGTCGTGATTCACGCGGCCGGGCTCACGCTGTTCGTCGCGGGATTGACTTCGAAGGACGCGATCGAATCGATAGGCGCGGTGTTTGTTCCGCTGGGCACCGGCGCATCGGAAAAGGCACTGACGATGATTCCGATGCTGGGCGTGAACGCGATGCATTGCACACCCTCCTATGCCGCGTACTTCGCCGATTTCGTGCGGCAGGCGGGCACGGATCCGCGAGAACTGGGATTGAAGAAACTGTTTTGCGGCGCTGAGCCCGGGGCCGGAATCCCCGCGATCCGCGCCAAGCTGGAGCAGGACTGGGGCGCGCGAGTCACAGAAGGATTAGGAAACGCCGACATGGCGCCCATCATTTTCAGTGAATGTCCGGAGCAGTCTGGGATGCACTTCAACGGGCCGGATTGTGTGGTGGTTGAGATTATTGATCCGGAGACGGGCGAAAGCCTACCGCACGAAGCGGGCGTGACGGGGGAGTTAGTCTACACGAGCCTGCAGAGGGAATGCGTTCCACTGCTGCGTTTTTGCACGCGTGACCGGATTGAGGTATTGGGCACTTCTTGTGGATGTGGCCGCACCGGTTTCAAACTGCGTTGCATCGGACGCACAGACGACATGCTGATCGTCCTGGGTGTCAATGTTTTCCCCTCGGCGATCAAGGATGTGGTTTCAAGTTTCTATCCAGCGACCACCGGAGAAATTCAAATCGTATTGGACAAGCCCGGCCCCGGAGTGGCGCCGCCGTTGAAAGTTGTCGCGGAGTGTTCCGGTGAGCCGGCGGCTTCGGCTGCGCTCAAGTTGTCGATTGAGCGCAAGATCAAAGCGACGCTGAGTATTTCGGCGTCGATCGAAGCGGTGCGGGCAGGCACGCTGCCGCGCTGCGAGATGAAAGGGCAGCTGGTGAAAAAGGCATACGAGGACAAGATCGCAGTTACTTTCCCGTAGAGACGCGGCTTGCCGCGTCTCCGCCGGTGGAACAACCTATGTTTTTAAATCGCATTCGAATCCGGGTCGAGTTCGGAGATTGTGATCCGGCCAACATCGTCTTCTATGCCAACTATTTCCGCTGGTTCGATCAGTGCACATCGGCGCTGTTTCGGGCGGCAGGACTTCCGCTGGGGGAACTGTTCAAATCCCACGGTGTCGTCGGCATTCCGCTGGTGGAGGCGCGGGCGCGTTTTATCACCCCATCCACCTATGGCGACGAGCTGGTGGCGGAGTCCTGTGTCACGGAATGGAGAAAGAGCAGTTTCGTGATCAGCCACAGATTCCTGCGCGATGGCGTATTAGCCATGGAAGGCTGGGAGACGCACGTGTGGGCGGCCGCTCATCCTACTGAGGCCCACCGGCTGAAGAGCGTGCCGCTGCCCCGGGAAGTGATCCGAAAACTTTCGGCCACGAAAAAGCGCTCAAGACGGAAGGGTTGAGAGTCATGCGCGAGCCTAACGTTGGAATTGTGGCAGCCGTTCTCGGTGCATTGGTGTTCTGGGGATACAACTTCTGCACCGCGGGAGAAACATCTCATGCGACAACGTCCGCAAACGTGAGTGACGCGCAGATCGTACACGCCGAGAGCCAGCCGGGAAACTGGCTGACCTACGGGCGCACGTATAGCGAGCAGCGCTTCAGCCCGTTAAAGCAGATCAACGATCACAATGCAGCCCGCCTCGGTTTAGCGTGGTACTTCGATCTCGACACCCACCGCGGGCAGCAAGCGACTCCTATCGTTGTCGACGGCGTGATGTACTTTTCTACCGCCTGGAGCAAGGTGTTTGCGCTGAACGCCGCGACCGGCGCTCGCCTGTGGTCCTACGATCCGAAAGTGCCGCCGCAGTGGGGAGCGAACGCATGCTGCGATGTGGTGAATCGCGGCGTCGCCATTTGGCAAGGCAAAATCTACATCGGGACTCTCGACGGCCGTCTGATCGCGCTTGATGCCGCTACTGGCCAGCCGGTGTGGGAACAGCTCACCATCGATCCGCAGTGGCGCTACACGATCACGGGCGCGCCGCGCATCGTGAAGGGCAAGGTGATGATCGGCAACGGAGGCGCCGAGGTCGGCATGCGCGGCTATGTTTCCGCCTACGATGCGCAGACGGGCAAGCTGGTGTGGCGCTTCTACACCGTGCCCGGCGATCCGTCGAAACCATTCGAGCAGCCGATTCTCGCGCAAGCCGCCAAGACATGGTCTGGCGAATGGTGGAAGATCGGGGGCGGTGCCGCGGTTTGGGATGCCATTGTCTACGATCCGGAGCTTGACCTCCTCTACATCGGCGTCGGCAACGGCGGACCGTGGAACGAGAAGTATCGAAGTCCGCAGGGTGGCGAGAATCTTTTCACGTGCTCCATCGTTGCGCTCAAGCCAGACACCGGAGAATACGTTTGGCATTATCAGGAAACTCCCGCGGACGACTGGGACTACGATTCAGCCGAACAGATGATTCTGGCTGATATTCCCATCGACGGTAAAACACGGAAAGTACTGTTGCACGCTCCGAAGAACGGCTTCTTCTATGTCATCGACCGCGAGAACGGTGCGCTGATTTCGGCGAAGCCCTTCACTTTCGTGAACTGGGCCACCGGCATCGACATGAAAACCGGCCGTCCGATTGAAAGCGCCACGGCGCGCTACCCCCACGTTGACTCGCCGCCGATCGTTCCCGGACCGCTGGGCGCGCACAGTTGGCAGCCCATGTCCTACAGTCCGCTGACCGGCCTGACTTACATTCCTGTCAATCAAGTCGGATTCAAATATAAGTCGGAGGAAGATTTCGAGTTCAAAGCTTTGGCGTTGAATTTCGGCATCGACATGGTAGCCGCCGGAATGCCGCAGGATCCCAAGATCAAGAAAGCGATTCTCGATAGCGTCAAAGGAAAATTGGTCGCGTGGGATCCGGTGCAGCAGAAACAAGCCTGGGCGGTGGAGCGTCCAGGACCGTGGAATGGCGGGACACTCGCCACCGCTGGGAATCTGGTTTTCGAAGGCACCGCCGCCGGATGCTTTGAAGCCTATCGCGCCGGCACGGGCGAGAAGGTCTGGTCGTTCGACGCGCAGACCGGAGTGATGGCCGGCCCCGCGACCTACACCGTAAATGGCGAGCAGTACGTCGCAGTGCTCGCCGGATGGGGCGGAGTTTTTCCACTGGTCGCGGGCGAGGTTTCGTTCAAGTCAGGACGAGTGCGCAATGTCAGCCGCATGCTGGCGTTCAAGCTGGAAGGGAAGGCAAGCCTTCCGTCGCTGCCGCCGCTTGAAGAACCGGTTTTGAATCCGCCCGCATCGACCGCAAGTGCCGAGCAGATTCACCACGGAGAAGCCGTCTACCAGCGCTTCTGCTCCGGATGCCACGGCGATGTAGCCGTCAGCGGCGGATTGCTGCCGGATCTTCGCTACTCCAGTACGCTGGCAAACGAGCGCTGGTTCAAGATTGTTCGCGACGGCGCTTATCAATCGCTCGGCATGGTGCCGTTTGGCAAAGAAGTATCGCAGCAAGATGCAGCTGACATTCGAGCCTACGTCATTTTCCGCGCAAACGAGAGTAAGAATGAGTCGAAACCCAAGCCCTAGAGAACAAGAGTGGAGAGACGGGCGCCCCGCCCGTACTCACATCGATATCGGACCT
This sequence comes from Terriglobales bacterium, assembly GCA_049512435.1. GTDB lineage: Bacteria > Acidobacteriota > Terriglobia > Terriglobales > Acidobacteriaceae > Acidiflorens. Next base: position 21,793 of record JBEKXC010000028.1, read on the forward strand.
ACTTCGCACCCTGCCGCGCCAACTCGCGCTCAATAATCCGCCGAGCATTCACTCCCCCGGCGTCGATCTTGAAATTAAGCATCTGCCGCTCCGGCCGCCGCAGAATATTCTCCTGCTGCGCTTCAAGAATCTCCGTGTCTTCTGCAAACACCGCGGCCTGCCCGTCGCGAATGCGGAATGTCAGGCCGCGGTCGTCCGTTTGAAAATTGCGTACCATGCCCCAGTGATACCAAGTGGAAGTCTCGCTCTCCGGAGTCATGAGATTGACCACAATCCCAGTCACGCCCTTGGAGCGGTCGCCGCTCTCCGCGCCGCTTCCAGCCAGCGCCACGCCCACGTCGATCATGACGTTTGCCGGTAAAGTGAAATTGCAGATCTGCCAGCGGTCGCATTTCTCAAACGACCGCAGATTCGACGCCCAGAACGGCGGTGGATCGATGTTGTGCATCCAGCGCGTGACGCGCACCGAGGTCGCGTCAGAAGTAACCTTGATAGGAGCTTCAAGAATTTCGTGTTGCCCAATGCTCGACGGATGCACGAACGTCTCATGCGATAAGTCCATTAAGTTATCGACGAGAAGCTGGTAGTTACACTTGAGGTGGTAAGTGCTGCCTTCGAAAACCCAGGCCGGGTCCGAGCACCAGGAGAGATCCGGAATCTGTCTCTCGTCGGCCAACGCCGGGTCGCCGATCCAAACCCAGACGAAGCGATGCTTCTCGGCCACAGGATAGATGCGCAGCTTGGCGTCTTTGTGAATCCCTTCCTGGCCGGGCATCCAGACGCACTGGCCGCCGTTGTCGAAGCGCAGCCCATGATATTTGCAAACCAGGTGCTCGCCTTGCAAAAAGCCCTTGGAGAGCGGCAGTAGCCGATGCGGGCAACAATCTTCGAAGGCCGAGAGCGCCCCGCTGGTCTGACGATAGAGAACGATGGGCTCACCGCAAACGATGCGCCCGAAAGGCGAGCGTTTGATCTCGTGATCCCACGCCACCGCGTACCAGTAGTCCTGCAAGAACATTCGGCCCCCTGAGTTTCCTTTGCGGCGAAGGTGGACGGGCGAGGAGCCCGTCGCTCCATGACTTGCTTACAATCCGGCGTCGAATGGATCGCCGGCCGTGGTGAAAAAGTTGATGCTCACCGTTGCCAAATCCGACGGTGGAAACTTCGCCTGAAATCGTGGGTCGGCTTTCAGTCCCGCTTCTTTGGCCGCGTTCAGAAAGACCGGTAATTCCACGAGATATTGATCGGAGAACCCATGCGTCCCGTCGTAAGCCACAGCTGGCGTCTTCGACAAATTCGCGGCCGCGACCTCCGGAGGCAGCGTATGCAGTTCCAGCGCCAGCAATCCAAATCGTCCTACATAAGGCGCCCACCGCTTCAAGTGGCGAGTAAGATTTTCTTCCAGTTCGTCGCACGCAATCTCTTCTCCGAGGTGAGCGAACGCGCCGCTGGATTTTCGTATACGCGTTCCGCCAGCATAATTCGCCGGTGGAATGTACGGCCGGTTGTGGTCAAGAAAAGAACGCACGTGCAGCAGATCGTGGATGTCGAGATTCAGTTCTTCCAGATCGCTCGCCAGTTGGGCGGGCCGGTTAATGTCGCCGGGGATCACGTGATAAACGGGAATGCCGGCTTTCCGCAGCGTTTGTTTAGCGACCCGGCGCGCCACCTTGTTGAAATCGGCGCCGACAAGAATCAAAGGATGCTTGTCGAGCACCTTGCCGCGCTCGGTTTTATTTTTTACCGCGAAGTAAAGATGTTCGAGAAAACTCGCGTCGCCGCAGCCCATGTCGCAGATGCCACGAGGCTGCAGATCAAGCGGACGGTTGAAGATCTCAACGATGATCTCGTCCACCTTCTTGAAATAGGTGCGATGCGCACCGCCGCTGCCCCAGACGTTCATCCCGCGATTGACCAGCAGTTCCACTCCGCTCTCATCCATTCGCGGAATGCGGGAATTGCCAAATAAAAGGGTGCTCACGTTATCGAATAGCGGCAGGTACGAGATAGTTACTCCGTAGGAAGTCGCAATCTGCGCCGCATAACGGCCGCACGCGGTCAGGCTCACGGAATGCTTGTCACGCGCAGTCGATTCCAATGTGACCCATCCCTGTGCAGCCAGCAGATCGAGGATGCACGTAAGGCTTGCGCGATTAGCGGCAATGGCATCGACGTCCACCGGCCGCTCGAGTTGCGCCAGAATCTCAGCGCGTGCCAGCGCAACCATGGCCGGGCCAATGAGCATGCCATCGAGGTGTTCGCGAATTTGATTTCGCACCTTGCTGACGACGGGGTCGGTGTTAGGTTGCAGGCCCCAATGCTCTTTCGATCGACGAACCAGTTCCTGCAGCGACGGAAGCACGGGCCGGTCGGATGCTCCGAACAAAAAATCTTCCAGGAAAACCGCCTTCGCAACGAAAGAGAGAACTTCGCCGTAAAGAAGTGGCGCCGTGCTCACGGCGATTTTTCCCTCGGCGGTCAGTGCATAGCGCGGGGCGTGTCCACTTTCAACTTGCTGTTTCAGCCAGCCGCACGATGCCAGCAGGCGCAACGCGACTCGCAAGTAGCCGCGATTGGCACGAGTTTCTTGTGCGATCCGATCGAAGTCCACCCACTCGCCGGCGGAGCCGAAGACATCGAATACGCGCCGGTCCCACAAGGCTTTCACCGTAGGCGCTACAACAACGCCCGCGAGGTGGCCAAACACGACAGCGCGAACCTGTGCCTTTTCTTCTTCGCCAATGGATGTTACTACTGGCATCTCTTAGCCCTGTTCTTTGACTCGACTGCAGGCATCGCTAGCGCCTAGAGACGGCTTACGGCGCGGCTGAAGCCGCGCCCTTTCAAAGCAATCTCACAACCGCCTACGCCCGACCCTCGAACAGATTCCTTCCCTCGACCAGCGCGCGCATCTTGCGATCCGCCACACTGCGTTGCAACATCCAAAATCCGCAGTCGGGATGGACATAGCGCAAACGCTCCGCACCTAACGTCTTCACTACGCGCTCGATGCGCGAAGCCACGAGGTCGGGCGTTTCCACTTCGTTATCTTTGATGTCGATCAAGCCGATGCCCAGTGCAATCTTCGGATCCAGATCGGTGAAGACGTCAAGCTCGTCATAGCCGCGCCGCGCAAATTCGAGCACGAGATGATCCGCGTGCAGCGAATTAAGAAACGGAACCAGATCGCGCCAGAAGCCGCGAAGCACCGGCTGTCCGCCATAATTGCCGAAACAGATGTGCACGGCGCGCTCGTTCAGTATGCCGTCGAGAACATGATTGATCGCGTCCGCGGCCCAAGCTGAATCCTGCGGGTAGCCGGCGATGCAGGCTTCATCAAGCTGCACCGCATCGGCTTCAATCGATTCCAGCTGGCGGCGCAGCACGGCGGCCAGATCCATGGCCAAGTCGGGAATGTCTTTGTAGTAGCAGTTCGTCACCATGCGCGACAGCATGTGCGGGCCGGTACAAGTGAACTTCAGCGGCGTCTTTGTGAGCGGCGCTACAAACTCGTAGTCTCTGGGCAGATTCAGAGTGCCCTCGCCGATTTTGCCGGCCACCATGCCCGCGGTCAGCAAGCGAGCGGACGAAGCACGATCGGAGCGAAAGCGGTCGAAATCGGAGAGCGCAAAATGGCTGCGGATGCCTTCCATTTGCGAGACGAAATAGTCCACCATCCCGTTGGTCTCCGGATGGCTGGGATCGAAGCGCATCAGCTCGCCGTCGGTCACCAGGTCCAGGCCGGCAAGCTCCTGGATCTTCAACACCGCCATCACCGCATCCCGCAGAACCAACCGCGAAGTGTTGCCCACCAGCCATGACGGCACTGGATAACTTCCCACGACCGTCGCTTTGATGTTCGGATTCATGTCCACTCCTGTCTCGCGGTGCCGTGCCGGTGGAGCGCCATCATACTCCTGTGCAGCGCCCCTTCGTAAAGGCACTTCGAAGTAACCAAGTTAGGGCACGGAAAAGTAACCGGTTATCTCGCAACATACTACTTTGCAAGGGAGCCTAGTTTCTACTTGTGGTCGAGCTCGAATTTGGATTAGAGTGATTCCCGCATAGTTGCCCTCGTGGATCCCGGCGAGGCAGAGTGCGGCCGTCGAACCAAGTGGCTTCGACGGTCGGCCGTTCGTGGAGGTAGGTCGTGTATCGCAGCGACGTCGTTGGAAGTCTGTTGCGTCCCGCGTATCTCAAAGAAGCTCGCGACCGGCACGCGGAGCACAAGCTCACCGACGCCACCTTCAAGCAAGTGGAAGACCGGGCCGTCGATGAATGCATCGACCTGCAAATTCGCACCGGCATGGAAGTGCTCACCGACGGCGAAGTGCGCCGCTATGCTTTCTACGGACACTTGATTGACGCCGTCGAAGGATTCGACAAGTACGGTGGCTGGGCAATTCCGTTCCGAAACGAGAAGGGCGAAGAATTAGTTTTGCCGCGTCCAGTGGTCGTTTCCAAACTGCGTCGCAAACGGCCGCTCTGCGCCGAAGAATTTACCTATGTCCGCGCGCGCACCCACCACCCGGCCAAGACTACGATGATCAGCGCGCAGCAGGCCGCGGCTTACTACGACAGCAAGAAATCCGCCGGGGCTTATGCAACCGTCGACGCTTACCTCGCCGATTTGGTCGACATATTGCGCGATGAAGTGGAAGAGTTGATTCGCCTGGGCTGCACTTACATTCAGATCGACTCGCCGCAGTACACCGCTCTCTTGGACCCGGACTTGCGAGAGGGGTATCGGCAGCGTGGCAACGACCCCGACCGGCTGCTGGATTTGTCGATCGAAATGGACAATGCCGTGATCGGCGACCATCCCGGTATTACGTTCGGCCTGCACCTCTGCCGCGGCAACAACCAGAGCAAGTTCTACGCCGCCGGCGACTACGGCCCGATCACAAAAGTGTTTCGCAATACAAAGTTCCAGAGATTCTTGCTGGAGTACGACGACGAGCGTTCCGGCGGTTTCGAACCGCTGCGGCAGGTGCCGGCAGACCGCACCGTCGTGCTCGGTCTGGTGAGTTCCAAGAAGCCGGACCTCGAAAGCAAGGACGAACTGAAGAAGCGGATTGAAGCCGCCTCCGCTTTTATTCCGCTGGAGCGGTTGGCCCTCAGTCCACAATGTGGTTTCGCCTCCACCATTGAAGGTAACGCCGTGACGGTTGCGGACCAGGAAGCGAAGCTGCGCCTGGTCGCGGAAACGGCGCAGGAAGTGTGGGGGAAGTCCGTTCCACTGGCGCACAGTGCTTGAGGTTAGCGATGGGGCTTGCAGGCTGCACGAGGAGTGATCTGCCTCCGGATAACGGCTTCGGACTGTGAACGGTGGGGTTGGGGTAGGAATCAAAAGATCCGGTTGTGAGGTAGCTCAAACGTAAAGGACGTTGGAGCAGGGCTTGCTCTGTTCGTTAAATCGAACGTACGTTCGCTCGAATGACAGGAGGTCTATGAAATCACGTAGGTTAGCTGTCTGCTTGTGTAGCCTGTTCCTAGCCTTGGGGTTAACTCAATATGCAACAGCGCAGGCCACGATTGGCTATGCCTTGCTGAATGGAACCGTCACCGATGAGGCAGGGCGAACCATCGCCAAGGCCACGATCACGGTCCGCTCGCTGGACACCAACCAGACCTTCACCGCCGTATCGAGCGACGCCGGGTTTTACGCGGTGCCCGGCCTGCCGCCAGGGCGCTACGAACTCACGGCCAGTTCCGCCGGCTTCGGGAAATACACGCGCACTGGCGTAGAGTTGACAGTCGGTCAAACCGCCACCCTCAACCTGACTCTCAAGGTGGCTGGGGTCAAGGAGGAGGTTGTGGTTAGCACCGAGGCCCCAGCGGTGGAGACGACTCGCTCCGAGGTGAGCCAAGTCATCGATACGCAGCAGATTACAGATCTGCCCATCAGCGGCCGGCTCTTCACCGATTTCGCTCTGCTTGCACCCAGTGTCGCCACCAGCCGAACTGCTCTGGGAACGACCTTCACCGAGTTCGAGGTCACGCAAATCTCCTTCGGAGGCATGCGCTCGTTCAGCAACGAGATCACGGTGGACGGCGCCGATTTCGTCAATACGATTACCGGTGTGCAGCGCGCCACGCCCCCGCAGGATTCCGTGCAGGAATTCCGCGTGGTGAACAACAGTTTCGGAGCGGAATATGGCCGCGCGCTCGGCGGCATTGTCAACATTGTGACCCGGTCTGGCACGAACCAGCTTCACGGCTCGGTGTACGAGTACCTCCAGAACAGCGCCACCGACGCACGCTCGCTGCTGCAGCCAGCGCCGTTACCCGATGAATTGCGCGAGAACCAGTTTGGCGGCACCCTCGGCGGCCCGATCCAGAAGGACAAGACGTTCTTCTTCCTGAACTATGAGGGGCACCGTCGCGGTGCATCTCCCACCTACGCCCCGGATCTGTACAACAACATCAATGAGATCGATCAAGCCAAAGGCTACCTGGGCCTTTCGCCCGAGGGCTGCGATCTTAAGCCTGCGGATTGCACGGGCTCGCCTTTCTCCTATCTGCAGGGGGTTCTGAAGACGGTCGACAACGACTACGGCTTTGCGAAACTCGATCATCAGATCAACAACAATAATCGCTTCGCGCTGCGCTATGTGGTGGAGGATGCGCGTGACCTCGGCGAGCTGATCGGCAACACGGAAGATGGCGGCGGTCTCGGTACTCCAAGCGGGGCGCGCAATCTTTTCATCCGCGACCAATCGCTGGTGGGCACGTTGAACTCGGTGCTGAGATCGAACCTGGTCAACACCGTACTCGGGCAGTATTCCAGACGCCACTACAATTTCCCTGGAGCCACCGGCGAGCCCGACCTGAGCGTCGTCAACGACCTGGAGATGGGACACAACTTCGGCACCTATGACGCAATCTACGAGAGCCGGGCACAGTACTCCGACTCTCTCTCCTGGGTCAAGGGCAACCACGTCGTCAAATTTGGATTCGATGGGAATTACGTTTGGAGTTACAACAACTACCCCGGGTTCACCCCGGAGCGCGGACTCTTTCCGAATCTCGATTGCCTCTATCAGTTTGCCGATACCGTGGCCGGTGCACTGACCGGAACCTATGGGACGGCTTCTCAGTCGTCGAATCCCTGCCCGCTTCAGACTCCGGCAGACGGCGTGGCGTTCCTTTATTGGGGAGTTGCGGTTCCGCGATCCGGCTTCCAGAACGGGTACCAGCCCTTACCGCCGACCGGCGGCGGATTCGGCAGCGGCTGGCCCAATGCCTTTCCGACCAACCAGTATTCCAACTACGCTTACACGTTGAACCACGCCTACTGGGGATTCTTTGCACAAGATCAATGGCGAGTTACGCCCAAGCTGACCTTCAACTACGGCTTGCGCTGGGATTTCGAAACCGGCCTGGGCAGCACGGTTAACTCCGACTATCGCGGCTTCCAGCCGCGAATTGGATTTGCCTACTCACCTGACTCCAAGACGGTGATCCGCGCCGGGTTCGGGACCTTCTTCGATCGCAACAACCTGACTTTCTTCTTCACGACTGGAAACCAGAAGACGGTAGCCGGGTACTTCTGCAATCCGCCAAGCGCAGATCCCAGTTGCGCCGCAAACGGGTTTACGCAGGGAGTCGTAGTTCCGATGGTTCACACTGGAGCGCAGAACGGTGGCTGGCAATTATCCGCAGACCCTGGATTCCCCGGTACCCCAGCCATCCCCTGCCCACCTGGACTTAACTGCACCGAACTCCCCGGCGGCACCATAAGT
>JBEKXC010000029.1:0-28717 GCA_049512435.1 Terriglobales bacterium
GCAGTGCCCGGCGCATCGCCGCGCCAATCGCTCCCGCCGAAGTGAAGACCACAGCGTTCGCTGCCAGTGGCGTGGCGCGCACAACTTGCGCCAGCCCTCGCTCCACCCGCAAACAGAATTCGTGCCAGGGCTCAACACCGTCTGCCGAAATTTCTCCCGCCACCCATTTGCTGATCACGGCTTCGAACAACTTCTGAAAAGTCTTGCGCCGGGCGTCGGAGCCGGCGAACTGGCTCGAATCTTCATACGCGCGGCGCAATTCCTTGATCTCGGTATTCACCTGCAGCAATTGTGGAAGACATTCCCGCAACACCGCTTCGGCCTGATATTCGTCGAATTCGCTCATGACCACAGTCTCGGGAAAATCAACACTGGCGCTGCGATACGTCTCCGCCACGATCCGAGCCGTCTCCCGCTGCCGGACACGCGGGCCGGAATACGCGCTGTCAAAAACCACGCCCCGTCGCGACCAATACTCGCCCAGCAGCCGGGACTGCGCCTCGCCGTTCGCGCAGAGCTTGTCATAGTCGCGCTCCAGAAAAGACGCTTGCCCGTGACGCACCAAAATAATGCGGCTCAATTCGCGCGCTCGAACAGCCCGGCTGCACCTTGCCCGCCGCCTACGCACATGGTGACGACTCCGTAGCGCGCGCTGTTCTTGCGACGCGCCATTTCGTTGGCCAAGGTTCCCACCATCCGCGACCCGGTCATGCCGAAGGGATGCCCAATCGAAATCGATCCACCGTTCACGTTCATCTTCTCCGGATCGATTTCCAGACGTTCGGCGCAATAAACCACCTGGACCGCAAACGCTTCATTGAGTTCCCAGAGGTCGATGTCGCTCATTTTCACGCCGGCGCGCTGCAATAATTTCGGTACGGCGAAGACCGGTCCGATGCCCATCTCGTCGGGATCGCAACCGGCCACCTGGAAGCCTCGAAAGATTAGTTTGTAGGGAATGCCGAGTTGGTCCGCGCGCTGCCGTGACATCACGAGCGTTGCCGAAGCGCCGTCGGAAAGCTGTGAAGAGTTTCCCGCGGTGACCGTGCCCTGGCCGCTTGTCGGATCAAAGTGCGGTTTCAGTGCCAGCAGGCCTTCCAGCGTCGTGTCTGAGCGATTGCATTCATCTTTGTCCGCGCATACTTCTTCTTTCGCGATCACTTCGTTCGTCTTTTTATCCAGCGTCGCACGCATCACTCGCATGGGAGCGATTTCTCCCTCGAAGAAGCCTTCTCGCTGTGCGCGGGCCGTACGCTGCTGGCTGAGGAGAGCGTATTCGTCCTGCACCTGCCGCCCGATCTTGTAGCGCTTGGCCACAACCTCGGCAGTTTCGCCCATCACCATGTACACGCCCGGCATCTGTTCGAGCAGGCGGGGATTTGGATCGTTGTTGCGCGGCGTCATGGAGATGCTTTCCACGCCGCCGCCGATCGCCGCGTCGCTGCCGCCGTTCACGATCTGGTACGCGGCCAATGCGATCGACTGCAGGCCGGAAGAACAAAAGCGGTTGAGGGTGACTCCGGCTACCGAAGTGGGCAGACCGGCCAGCAGAGCGGAAACTCTCGCGATGTTGTGTCCCTGCGGGCCATGGGGCTGTCCACAGCCGAGGATTACGTCTTCGACTTCGCGTGGATCAAGCTGGGGCGTCTTGCGCAATACATCCTTAATACAGTGCGCCGCCAGATCGTCGGGCCGCGTCAGATTGAACGATCCGCGAAATGACTTGGCCAGCGCGGTGCGCGAACTGGCTACGATGACCGCTTCTCTCATGAAGTCCCCAATGCTCTTGCTACGCGGCCGCCACTTGCTCTTTATCGAACTCGGCAAATGTTTTACCGGCTTCCGCCAAGCGCTGCAGCAGAGGAGCCGGCGCCCAGAGTTCTCCGTGCTGTTGATGGAATTCGCAAATGCGCTGATAGACCTTCTGCAATCCCACCGTGTCGGCATACCACATCGGCCCACCGCGATAGGCGGGAAATCCGTAACCGTTGAGATAGATGATGTCGATGTCGACTGCCCGCAGCGCATATCCCTCTTCGAGTATCCGCGCTCCCTCGTTCACCAGCGCATAGACGCAGCGATCGACGATCTCCGCGGCGGAGATCTGCCGCTGCGGGATTCCTGCCTCCGCGCTCCACTTCCGCAGCAGCGGGGTCAACTCGGGATCAACGCTCGCGCGCCGGTTTTCGTCATAGAGATACCATCCGCGCACGGTTTTCTGACCGTAATGCCCCATTTCACAAAGACGATCTTCGGCGAACGGCTGGCGAATTCCGGGTTTTTCCAGATGGCGGTACTCCTTGCGAATGCGCCAGCCCACGTCAAGACCTGCCAGGTCGCCGGTGGCCAGCGGGCCCATCGCCATGCCGAAATCGACAAGCGCCCGATCTACCGCCTCCACCTCCGCGCCTTCTTCTACCAGGAACTGCGCTTCCCGGCGATACGGGCCAAACATGCGGTTGCCCACGAAGCCGCGGCAGTTTCCCACCAGCACTCCTATTTTGCCCAGCTTTTTCGAGAGTTGCATACAGGTGGCAATCACTTCTTTGCTCGACTTTTTCCCGCGCACAATCTCGAGCAATCGCATCACGTTCGCCGGACTGAAGAAGTGCGTTCCGATCACCGCTTCCGGCCGCGAGGTGGCCCCGGCGATTTCATCTATGTTGAGCGTCGACGTGTTGCTCGCCAGAATCGCGCCCTTTCGGCAGGCGCGGTCCAAGTCCGCAAACACGGTTTTCTTCAGCGCCATGCCTTCGAAAACCGCCTCGATCACCATGTCCACACCAGAGAACGCATCGTAGTTGCGCACCGGCGTGATCAGTTGCAAACGCTCATCCACGAATGCCTGCGTGAATCGCCCACGCTGCACCGAACTTGCGTAGTTCTTCCGGATTTTTCCCATGCCCAAATCGAGCGTCGCCTCATCCACATCCTTCAGCAGCACTGGAATGCCAGCGTTGGCAAATACCATCGCGATCCCTCCGCCCATCGTGCCGGAGCCGACGACCGCCACGCGGTTCACCGGCAGCACTGGAGTTTCCCTGGGAACATCGGGAATCTTCGCCACCTCGCGCTCGCCAAAGAAAACATGGATGAGCGCTTTCGACTGATCGGAGAAAAGACATTCGGTGAAAAGTTTTGCCTCCGCCTGGCAGCCTTCCTCGAACGGTAATCTGGTCGCAGCTTCCACTGCGTCGATGGCCGCCATAGGAGCTTTCAGTCCGCGTTGTTTCTTGCCGGCCGCATCGCGTGCCGCCGCAAAAATCGCCGCGCTCTCGACAGCGGTTCCCAGCTTCTCCATTCGCTCCCGCGTTTTCGGAGCAGGTTTCCCTGCAACCTCGCGCGCAAAGGCGACAGCTCCGGCAAGCAGATCTCCGTCGATCAGCCGGTCGATCAATCCAAGAGCAGCCGCCTCGCGCGCGGAAACCGGTTTACCCCCGGCGCACATTTCCACTGCCTTGGCAACGCCCACCAGACGCGGCAAACGCTGCGTTCCGCCAGCCCCGGGAATTATGCCGAGGTTCACTTCCGGCTGACCCACCTGCGCCGTGGGCGATGCGACGCGGTAGTGGCCGGCCATGGCCAGTTCCAGTCCGCCGCCAAACGCCTGGCCATGAATCGCCATCACCACCGGCTTGCCGCTATCCTCAATGTGAAGCAGCAGGGGAAGCAGGCTTCTGCGGGGTCCTCCCGACGTCATCTTGCCGAATTCCTTGATGTCTGCGCCGGCGACAAAAGTTCGGCCGCCGCCGATTACGACCGCCGCCTTCACGGCGGGGTCGCTATTGATCTCGTCATTGATATTAATCTCATCGATCGCCGCCCAGATTCCCTCCGGCACGCCCGGGCTGAGAGCGTTCACTGGAGGGTTGTCGATCGTAATGACTGCGATATCTTTATCTTTTGTGATTCTCACCAGGTTGTTCATTGAGTTATTTCCATTTGATATTTTTTGCGTAACTCTCTTTTCAGAACCTTGCCCGTCGCGGTCTTGGGCAAGCTCTCGCAAAACTCAATCGACTGCGGACATTTGTAGTGGGCGAGACGCGCCCGGCAGAACTCGATCAATTCCACTTCGCCAAGCTTCGATCCCGGCTTTGCCACCACCACCGCCTTCGGAACCTCGCCCCATTTCTGGTCGGCTACAGGGATCACCGCGGCTTCCAGAACGTCGGGATGTGCGACTAGCACTTTTTCCACGTCGAGCGACGAAATATTTTCTCCGCCGCTCACGATAATGTCCTTCTTGCGATCGACGATCAGGATGTACCCGTTCTCCGCGACGACTGCCATGTCGCCGGTGTGAAACCATCCGCCTCGCAAAGCTTCAGCCGTGGCTTCCGGCTGTTGCCAATAACCCAACATCACGCCGTCACTGCGGGCGATGATTTCTCCCATCGTCACTCCGTCGCGCGGCACATCGTTGTCTTCCGCATCGACCACCCGAAGCTCAGACCCCGGATAGGCATAGCCGGTCATGGCCTGAATCACTTGTCCCTCTTCGGATGTGCAGTGCATGTCTGGCTTCAGCTCAGCGGTGGCAAGAGACGGGGAAGTCTCCGTGAGTCCGTATCCTGAAAAGCATTTAAAGCCCAACTTTTCTTCGACCTCGCGGATCAGAGTTGGAGAAGATGCCGCGCCGCCGATCACGGACCACTCCACGCTGCTCAGATCGTACTTGGAACGCGCCGGCGAGTTCACCAGCACAGTGGCCATGATTGGAACCATGCTCAACGCACTCACCCGCTCTTTTTCCACCAGGCGGAATACCTCTTCGGGCAGGAAGCGCGGAAACATTATGTGCGTTCCACCCACGAGCGTGATCGTATGAGCCGCTCCCCAGCCATTGGCGTGAAACAACGGGATGGTGTGCATCAGCACGTTCTCATAACGGGCGCGATGATACACAGAGAGGTTCATGGCATGCAGGTACACATTGCGATGCGTGAGCATCACGCCCTTCGGGGCGGCGCTGGTTCCGCTGGTGTAAAACATTTCCGCCACCGAGTTCTCGTCGAACGCCATCAGATCTCCGCGGTAGGGCGTTGCCGACGCCAGCATCTGTTCGTAGGTTTGATTGGAGAGCCACTCCGTTTGTGGCGTTCCCTCAATTTGATGGAAATCGAGCAGATGGAACGAACGCACCGTGCGCAGGTCGCGCCGGAACGAATCCACGAGACCGACAAACTCCTGTTCCAGGAACAGCACCGTCGCTCCCGAATCATTCAGAATGTACCTAAGCTCCGGTGCCGCGAGCCGAATATTGAGCGGAAGCAAAACGCAGCCTGCTTCCAGAACTCCGAAGTAGGCCTCGAGCAGCCGATGGCAGTTCAGGCTGAGGAATGCCACGCGATCGCCGGGCTGCACTCCGGCGGCGCGCAACGCTCCCGCCAAATGCCCCACACGATCGCCGAATTCGGCGTAGGTAAACCGCAGATCCTGACAGACGACCGCCGTCTTGCTGGGAAACTGCTGCTCTGAGTAGCGAAGGAAGCGCACCGGTGTCAGGGGAATATTCATAAACTCGTTCTTAACTTACAGCGTCTTACCAGGCGGTCTGGCCGCCATCGACCACCAGCACGTGCCCGGTCACGTACGCTGAAGCATCCGACGCCAGAAACACAGCCGCGCCTTTCAGATCGTGATCGCCGCCAAAGCGGCCGAGCGGGATTTTCGCCAGCAGTGAATCTTTACGGTGCTCGATAATCCATCCCGACATATGCGTCGGAAACCATCCCGGAGCGATGGCATTGATCTGGATGTTGTGCGGCGCCCACTTGCATGCCAGATCCTTGGTGAACGCGATCACTCCGCCTTTGCTCGCGTGGTACCCGATTGCCTGCAGTTCCGCAGATGCTCCGCCTAAACCCGCAACCGATGCGATGTTGATGACCTTGCCCGATCCCTGCGCGGCCATCGCCTTGCCCACCGCCTGACAAAACAGAAACGTGCCGGTCAGGTTTGTGGAGAGAACTTTGTCCCACTGCTCCAGCGTCATATCTTCCACCGATGCTCCCCACGACACGCCGGCGTTGTTGATTAGGATGTCGACCCGGCCGAACTTTGCAAGCGTCTCCTCCACGACCTGCTGAATCGCCGCCTTATCTTTGACATCGCATCCCAAGGCCAGGGTCTGCACGCCGTGGCTGCGCAACGATTCCGCAGCTTCCTCGCAGCGCTCCTTCTTGCGGGCGCAGAGCACAAGGTTCGCCCCCATCTCGGCCAGACCCTCAGCCATCTGGAGCCCGAGCCCCATCGAACCACCGGAAACGATGGCCACGCGTCCGGTTAGGTCGAAAAGCTGTTTGACATTCACTCTGAGAGCAGCCTTCCCTGGCGCGAGCGCCATGCAAACCAGCGCCACGCAAAAGTGATAGTTAATATCATATTATAGTTGCTAACGTCAATCCGTCCCTGCTTGGCGAGAGCCGGGCTGGACGGGCGAGACGCCCGTCCCTCCACTTACATCCGGAGCACTATTCGCCCCGAAACCTCGCCGCGGCTCAGTTGTCCCAGCACTTCCTGCACTTCGGCGAGCGGGCGCGACGTTACCTGGCAATGGACGGTCCCAGCTGCTCCCATCGCCAGAACCTCGCGCAGATCTTCCCGCGTGCCTACTGAGGAAGCTTTGATCTGAATCTCGCCAGCCGCCATCATAATCGCCGGAAACGAAATATCCTGCGCGGGCAATCCCACCGCCAGCAGCGTCCCTGTTGGTCGTACACAAGGGAACGCCATGTCGTACGCGGACTTCGCCGCCGACGTGACCATGGCAACGTGAACTCCGCCGGAGCCACGTATTTCCTTAACAACCTTGCTGGTCGCGGCGTTCAGTGTTCGCGTGGCGCCCAGCGATTTTGCTAGGGCGAGTTTCTCTTCAGAAATATCGACGGCGGTTACGTCCGCTCCCAATGCCCGGCCAAGCTGGACGGCAATGTGGCCGAGTCCGCCCACGCCGAAAACCGCCAGCCGCTGGCCTGCGCGAATCGTTCCTTGTTGAATCATGGCCTGCTTGAGAGCGCGATGCACCGTGACTCCCGCACAAAGCAGCGGCGCTGCCTGCTCGGACGAAAGCGTATCAGGAATTTTGACCACGTGGCTGGCGGGAGCCTTCGCAAATTCCGCATATCCGCCGTCCACCATAACGCCTGTGATGCGCTGCCGCACGCACAGATTCTCGTTGCCCTCGCGGCAGAACTCACATTGCCCGCACGTCCATTGCACCCACGGCACTCCAACACGGTCCCCTACCTGGATGCTCGTGACCGCTGCCCCGCGCTCCACCACTCGGCCTACGATCTCGTGCCCCAGGATCAGCGGTTTCTTTACGATGCCCGCCAATTGTGTCCAGTCACCGTCGGCCACATGCAGATCGGAATGACACACACCACAAACCTCCACCTCGATCACGACCTCGTCCGCGCCAGCTTCCGGACGAGACACCTCCTCCAGTGTTAATGGCGTCTTGAATTCGTGCAGAACGGCGGCCTTCATTGCATACCCGTCTCTAACCGACATGACTCACCGCAAAGAAATACTGGCGCGATCCCGGAAACCTTACGGCCGAATGCCGCGCAAGAAAAACTCCACTGCGCTCCGCACACGGTCCGTGAGCTTGTGCGGCCCGGTCAGATCCACAGCCCATTGCCGCACCACCGTGTTGTAGAGCCCCTCCATGAACTCCGCCAGATGCACGACCGGAAACGCGCGTGTCACTTCGCCGCGTTTCTGTCCCTGTGTCAGAATTTCCCGCAGCAGGCTAGCGGCGGCCTCTTCGTGCCCCCGCAGTTCCGCGGATCGCACCGGATCCATGGCGCCCGATAGCACCACCGCTTGCCACAGTTTCCGGTCGGCTTCCACTTCCCGTGCCATGCTCACATACAGCCGACGCAAACGCTCCTCCGTTTCCGCCTGGCTCGAAAGCTCCGACCGCAACCGCTCGCAGATACAAGCATACCCACGTTCTCCCACTTCCCGCAGAACCGCGTCTTTAGTGGGAAAATATCGAAAAAAAGTGGGCTGGCTGATTTCGAGCGCTTGCACAACATCGTCGATTCGTGTGTCCTCGTATCCGTGCTTGCGAAACAGCTTGATCGAGGTATCGATAATTTGCCGCCGCAGGCGCGCCTTCTTCCGCTCCCGAAGCCCGACCTCGGGTTGCTCTGCCACCGTCTCTGCGGCCCTGCTCCGCGCCACGAGCACACCAGCCATGGCCTCTTTCCTCCTGTATCGATTGCTCTGTATCGATCGCCGGGACGTCCGTGTCGCAGCGTCCGCAAAAATATGAGGGTAACTATAACAAAATAGCGACTAACGTCAAGTGCGGAACAATCTCAGGTCTCATCTTTGAAAGACATTCATGAGCCCGAGTAGCGTCGAGCCGTGTCGGAGAGACTCGTGGGAACGCTGGGCGGGAGAAATCTCTGTGGCGAATCTGTCGTTTTGCTTAAGCCCCACCCTCCGCAGAACTGAAGACTGCGAAGGATGGGACCGAGCGTAGACGAACCGCATATTGCTGTTCTTCTACTGCAAGTTGATGTTGAACTTGGTCGAGATCTTCGACGGCCCGACTTGGGTGGTTACGGTTACCGTGGCGATGCCCTGGAGAGGGTTCACGCACGTTTTGTTACTTCCGTCGCAAAATCCATTGTTCTTTCCCGTCTGCCCCAGCGTACCGAAAGCCACGTCATCGGAAATGACGACGACCGTACCCGGCGAAAAGGGGTTGGGGCCGAAGTTATACTTACCCGTGTCCAGAATGTAGTCAGTGCCTTGCTTCACTACGATGGAGACGATGAGGTCGTCAGTGTTATCCCCTGTGTCGTCTTCGTAGAACCAAAAGATCTGACCGCAATTTGGGCTCGACGCGCTATTCGCGTCGCAGTCCGCATAGGACCAGGTGAAGGCTGGGCTGCCAATGACCACTCCACCAGTCGCGATCTGCGAACAATCCGCGCCATTCGCGTTCATGTTGGGGAAGCAGGGCCATTCGTCATTGCCGCCCCCATCGATTGGCGGCAGGGTGCCGAAACCCGCGGACAACTGGAACAGTTCGTCATACTTGGCTAGGGATTGGGTTTTGACGCCGGTCTCGTGCCCGGGGTTGGTTAGAACCTGCACGCGAATTTCCGCTAGCGCTTGTTGCCCGCAAACAAAGAAGGCAACAATTGCCATGAAAGCAAGAACTCGAAACAAACTCGATTTAGTCATAGAACTTCCTCCTGGGAAATACGAAGCTGGGGGTAATCCGAAAGCGCTTCTACCGCGCGAGTATGGTTCATGCCTGATGCGCTGTCAATCAGGATTCGGACCATTTTGTATTTCCCGGTCAAAAATAAGTCAGCCTTGTCGCAACAAAGTGCACACGTCCGCCTATCTCATCGTGCACTTCAGCCGCGCTTGGGCGACGACAGAAATCAGCCTAAAAGAAAGCGTCCCAGGCTCAAGCGCTAACCTGAGCCTGGGACGTTGGTTGAAGCAATTTTACGGAAGAGGCTCGCTCGGAGCCGCTACCGAAATCTTGCCGTGGATGCTTACTCGAAGAAGATGGTCCACTTCTGCGTTACCGAATACTTCTTGGTCCATTTGACTGTGTAGCAGGGGACGGGGACGGAGCCACACACTGAGGCCTTCGTCTCTTTTGTATATTTTGGGGTGCCGACTTCGGTTATCGCTTCGAGGGTAGCCGCTCCCGCGACGGGGTTGCCGCAAGTGTCGTTGGCTTGTACTACGTACGTTGCTCCCGGGTTTGCGGCTGCTGTTAAGGGGTAATTGAAGTCGGCGTCGCAGTTGCCTGTGTTCGCACCGGACCCGGCTCCAGGCCAAGTGCCGAAGTTCTGGTCGCCGTAAACGACGACATCGGCGGGCGGAGTCAGACCTCCGAACGAGTTAGGGCCGAAATCCACCGTGCCCGAAGCCGCGATGACGGTCGTGCCCTGCTTGACCACGACCGAGTAAATGAGCTCATCGGTCGAGTCGTTGGTGTCGTCTTCGTACCAGGTTTCGGTTTGACCGCAAGGAAGGTATGAGGTGGGGCTGGTCCCGTTGGTGTCCGAGTCGCAGCCGTAGCCGTTGGAGCCCGGGTTATCGAGCTGCCAGACGTATGCGGGAGTACCGAGCGCCGCTGCGCCGGTGGGGAAGGTAATCGTAGGACTGCCTATGGTGGGGCAATCGGGGTTGGCGCTGGACGAGTCGCCGAAGCAGGGCCATATATCGCTCCCGTCGGAGTTCGCTCCGATCGTCGGGTAACCATTGGTGAACGCCGCTTGGATCCCGTAAAGGTCTTTAGTGGGCGACGTCGCTTCGGGGTTGTGCCTGGTGCCTTCCGCATTCTGACGCGGCAAAACCTTAATCTGCCAGTGATGGTGGGTTTCTTGCGCTAGCGCTTGCTGTCCGCAAACAAAAAAGGCAACAATAGCCAGGCACGCAAGGATTTGAAAAAAGCGAGACTTGGTCATGGGGGAATCCTCCTGATGGAATGCGAAGTGACTTTTGAGAGTGCTTCGCGCTGCAAGTATCCTCCCTGCCAGATGCCTTGTCAATCGCCGGTTGTGCAAGGGTTTCCCCGACTCGTTCCGAACCCTGATTGCGTCTCCAAAAAATGATTTACACACACCATTCCACTCGAGAACTTAAGCTCCGCTTGAAGTGCGATATCGCACAGCCGTCTTGATCTCTTGCCGTCTCCTAATTTCGTCCCAAACGTGCGAAGATGAGGCGACTACCAAAAGGAGCTGTTCCCTATGGCCGACGCATCCCCACAGAATTTTTCCAACTACACGCGCTATGATCCCCTCTTCCACTTTTTCATTCTGCCGGTTTTCGCCATCACGTTGGTGGTGAGTCTGGTCAATCTGGTCAGACGGCCGGGGCTGCATTCTGCGTGGTTTGTAGTTGTCATGGTGGCGGCGTTGTGCGCCCTGTTCAAGCTCAGGCTTTATCCGCTCAAGGTGCAGGATCGCGTCATCCGGCTGGAAGAAAGATTGCGGCTCACGACGTTGCTCGACCCAGCCCTCGGTCCGCGTATCGGGGAATTGACGGAAGCGCAATTGATCGCACTGCGATTTGCATCCGATGCCGAACTCCCCGCGCTGGCTGCCCGCGCCCTCAATGAGAAGCTCTCTGGCCTGGAGATTAAGAAAGCGATTCGGCAGTGGCGGCCCGATTATTGGAGAGTTTGAAACCCACATAGGGACAGACGAGGGCGTCTTTCCGTGCGTGGTCTGCCTTCTACAACGTCGCGCTCTTCTCCGCAATCAGCTTCTTGATCTTCTCCGCGAATTCCGCGGTGGGCATGTCTTCGGTTTTCTCTTTTCCGCGGGTGCGGACGTTGACTTTGTTGGCTTCGGCTTCTTTGTCTCCTACCACCAGCAGGAAGGGAACTTTCTGCATGGCGTGTTCGCGGATTTTTGCGTTCATCTTTTCGTTGCGCGCATCGACCTCCACGCGCACGCCTGCCACCCGCAGTTGCTGCGCTACTTTTTCCGCGTATTCGGAATGGCGCTCGGCGATTGGGATCATCGCCACCTGCACCGGCGAGAGCCAGACCGGGAACGCTCCGGCGTAATGTTCGATCAGTACGCCGAAAAAGCGCTCGACTGATCCGTAAAGCGCGCGGTGGACCATCAGCGGCTGCTTGCGGCTGCCGTCTTCGGCTACATATTCAAGATCGAAGCGCTGCGGCAGGTTGAAATCGAACTGCACGGTCGAGAGCTGCCACAGGCGTCCGATGGCGTCGACGAGTTTTATGTCAATCTTCGGGCCGTAGAACGCTGCTTCTCCGGGAATCGTCTTGTATTCGATGTTCAGCTTTTTCAGCGCGCTTTCTAACGAGTGGTTGGCGAGATTCCACTGATCTTCGGTGCCGAGGAAACTTTTCTTGTCGTTCGGATCCCAGGTGGAAAGCTCGGTCTGGAACTGGTCGAAGCCGAAGGCCTTCAGAACCGCAAGCGCGAACTCCAGGCAGCCGACGATTTCATTTTCAATCTGATCGGGAGTGCAGAAGATATGCGCATCATCCTGGGTGAAGCCGCGGACGCGCAGCAGACCGTGCATCACGCCGGAGCGCTCGTAGCGATAGACGGTGCCGAGTTCGCCGAGGCGCACCGGCAGATCGCGATACGACTTCAGCGAATCTTTGTAGATCAGGATGTGGCCGGGGCAATTCATGGGCTTGAGGCGATATTCGGCGTCATCGAGTTCCATGGCGTCGAACATATTCTGTGAGTAATAGCCCTCGTGTCCCGAGGTGAAAAATAACTGGCGGCGCGCTACGTGCGGCGTGACGACGAGCGAGTAGCCGCGGCGCAAGTATTCTTCGCGCATCCAGTCTTCCATCTCTTTGCGGATGATGCCGCCCTTCGGATGCCAGAAGATCAGGCCGGGACCGGCGAGTTCCTGGATGGAAAACAGATCAAGCTGTTTGCCGAGCACGCGATGATCGCGCTTCTTGGCTTCTTCGATGCCAGTGAGGTAGGCATCGAGATCCTTCTTCGAGAAAAACGACGTGCCGTAGATGCGTTGCAGTTGCGGATTCTTCTCGTCTCCCAGCCAATAGGCGCCGGCGATATTGAGCAACTTGAAAGCCTTGATCTTTCCGGTCGAGGGCAGGTGCGGACCGCGGCAGAAATCCTGAAACCTGCCCGTCTTGTAGACCGAAATTTTTTCATCGGGCTTGGTGAATTGCTCGATGAAGTGGCACTTCATGAAGTCACCCTCGCCCTTGAACTTTTCGAGACCTTCCGCGCGCGGCAGAAACTCGCGAGCATAGGGCAGGTTTTGCTGGACGAGTTCTTGCATCTTCTTCTCGATCTTCTCAAGATCTTCGGGAGTGAACGGAGTCGGGCGATAAAAGTCGTAGAAGAATCCATTCTCGGTTGCGGGACCGTGGCCAAGCTTGGTTTCGGGGAAAAGTTCGAGCACGGCCGCGGCGAGAAGATGCGCGGACGAATGCCGATAGACTTCAAGCGCCTCAGGGTCGCGGTCGGTGAGGATGCGCAGGTCGGTGTCTTCTTCCAGGGGCCGGGCCAGGTCGATCAAATTGCCGTTGGTTTTGGCGGCTAGAGCTGCGTCTGCAAGACGCGGGCTGATCGACTTGGCCACGTCGAGCGCGGTGGTCCCTTTGGGGACTTCCTTGGTGCTGCCGTCGGGGAGCTTGAGATGAATGCTGTCAGACATGGATTTACCTTGTATTCCGCTGAATCTCTTAAGTTTATCATCGGTTATGTCGCGACGGCCGAGTCCCACGCCCACGCTTCGGAGGCTGGCTCCGGAATTGGGCCCTTTCGGCAGCGCGCTTACGTGGTTCTGGGCGCGGAATACAAACTTTGTATGGCAGACTTCACCTTGTCCGACACTTTATCTGTATCTTGCACGGTCAAGCCGGCGGTCGAAATTACTTCACCAATGCGCATCTCCAGCGGCTGGCATTTGATGTGGTAGGTGTTCATGGGCAACAGGTCGAATGTGCCTACAAGCGCGATTGGGACTATATCGGCCTGCGCTTTGATCGCCAGAAAGAACGCGCCGGGCAGAAAAGGTTGAAGCTCGCCATCCCGGGTGCGGCCGCCCTCGGGAAAGATTACCAGCGGCGTGCCATTGCGCAGGCTCCGTAGCGCTGACTTGATGGCACCGATGGAAAGCGCCGGGTTCTGCTGGTTGATGCAGACCTGTCCCGAGCGCTTCAGATGCCAGCCGATGAATGGATACGAGAGCAATTCACTCTTGAAAATGATGCGGAATTGAAAAGGCAAGTAGACATAGAGGATCGGAATATCGAGTGCCGATGCGTGCGTGACGGCATAGACGCGGGGTTTGCCGCTGGAGTTACTGACTCCCGTGAGGTTATTCCCGCCCGTAACTTTCACCGGAGACAAGATCGTCTTCATGATGAGCCATGACCAGAACCAGGCAAGATTGTGCTGCATCCGTCCATTGCGGTCGAAGAGCGAGACGATCAGCGAGAGCGTGCCCAAGACGATGGTGTAGATCCAGATCAGCGGGGCAAGAATGAAATACGAACGCAGACGGCTGAGCCAGCCATGTCGGGGCGTGAGCGCTTCCGGTCGTGTCTCAGACCACGTTGAGACCGCTGTCGCCGGTTGTCCAGTCGAGCGCAGCTCGGCTTTTACCTTTTCCGGCTCCGCGGTTGTGGCAATCTTGTTCAAACTCGCCTATCCTCAAACCTTTCGCGGGCAAGAGTGCCCGCGCCACACTTACCCTTAGATGCGGATGCCCAGCATTCGCATCGCCTCTCCTACAATGTAAATCGACCCGGTAACGACGACTAACCCGCCGGGGCCCGCAACCTTCCGCGCCCGTTCCATCGCCGACGCTACGTCCTCAGCCTCTTCAATGTCCACGCCCGCTGCCACGCGTGCCGCTGCCTGCCGAATCTCACTCGGGTTCGCCGAACGTGGATTATTGGCGTGGGTCACGATCACGTGTCCGGCGATGGGAAACAGAATTTCGGTAATTTCCTGCACCGCCTTGTCCCGCATAACGCCAAATACCATCGTGATTTCGCGGCTGTTAACCGGATCGTCGCCTCCCCAGTCCCCGCCTCCTGAATTCTGGTACACGGCCGAAAGCGTCGACCGCAGCGCCCAGGCTCCGGCTGGGTTATGTGCGACATCGAGCACATACTCGGGATTATTTCCTGTGGCCGGCACCACCTGAAAGCGGCCCGGCCAATGTGTCTCGCGAATACCTCGTGCGATCGTCTCCGGAGTGATCTGAACTATTCCCTGCTCGTGCAGTTCCGCCGCCGCCGCGATCGCCAGCGCCAAGTTACGCAGTTGATGGCGGCCCACCAGCGGCGACTCGACCGAAATTTCGCGGCCCAGAACCTCCAGTGGGAAACTCATCCGTACGCCGGCTTGCTCTGGGTACTGGGTACTGGGTACCAGGTACTCACCACTGCCGGGCGACACCGGCGGCACAAAAGGCACGGCATTCACCGCGCGTGCATCGGCATCGAGAATCGCATGTCCAATCACGTCATTGGCGTCGGGCAATTGCGGCAGCGTAACCACAACCCCGCCGGGCCGGATGATCCCCGCTTTTTCACGCGCAATCTCGGCAACAGTTTCGCCGAGATATTTTTGATGATCAAGCGAGATGTCGGTGATGATGCTGAGCCGCGGCTCGACCACGTTGGTTGCATCCAGACGACCACCCATGCCGACCTCGAGCACAACCATGTCGGGGCGGCTGCGGGCAAAATACTCAAAGGCCATCGCCGTCAGCATCTCGAAAAAGCTGGGATGCCACGGCAGGTCGCCTTCCGACACCAGGCGCTCGGCCGTGCGGTCGACCACATCGTGGAGCACGGCGAATTCGTCGTCGGCGATGGGTTCGCCATTGAGGCGAATGCGCTCATTGATGCGAACCAGATGCGGCGAGGTGTAGAGACCGGTCTTCAGCCCGGAGGCCTTCAAGATCGATGCCAGAGTAGCGGCGGTTGATCCCTTGCCGTTGGTGCCGGCGATGAGCACGGTTGGAAAGCGATTCTCCGGATGTCCCAGTGCCGCCAGCAGCACGCGCATGTGCGCCAGATCGAACTTGTGCGACGGCGTCTGCGCCAACTCGTGGCCCAACGCGTACATCTGCGCAACTGCGGTTTCGTAGGACAAAGGGCAGCTCTCAGCTCTTAGGTTATCAGTTTCAATCTTTGCCGAAGGGCTATCCATAAAACCACACTCAAGGGTCAAACCATGCACTGAATAGGGAATAGCACAACCT
Source organism: Terriglobales bacterium (assembly GCA_049512435.1). Taxonomy (GTDB): domain Bacteria; phylum Acidobacteriota; class Terriglobia; order Terriglobales; family Acidobacteriaceae; genus Acidiflorens. Next base: position 15,742 of record JBEKXC010000029.1, read on the forward strand.
GATACGCGTTGACGCCCGGCCGGTAAGCGGGTTTTTCGTTGGGTTCGCCGCAAAAAAACTGAGAACTGAGAACTGAGAACTGGGAACCGAGAACTGCCCTACGCTGCCTGCACCATAAAATCCAGCGCCCGCGCGATGTACGGCTTCAAATCTTTGCGCGCGACCACGGCATCTAGCATCCCGTGTTCCAGTAGAAACTCGGAGCGCTGAAACCCTGGCGGCAGCTTCTGCCGGATGGTCTGCTCAATCACGCGCGGGCCGGCGAAGCCGATCAGGGCGCCGGGTTCGGCGATATTGAGATCGCCCAGCATGGCAAATGACGCGGTAACTCCGCCGGTCGTGGGATCGGTTAAAACCGAAATGTAGGGGACCCGCGCCGCATCCAAATACGCCAGCGCGGCGGAGATCTTGGCCAGTTGCATCAGGCTGATGACGCCTTCCATCATGCGCGCGCCGCCCGATGCTGAGACAATGACGATCGGCTTCCGCGTTTCAATCGCCTTTTCAATCGCTCGGGTGATGGCTTCGCCAACCACCGCTCCCATGCTCCCGCCGATGAACGAGTATTCCATCGAGCTCACGATCACGGGGCGGCCATAGAGTTTGCCCTGGGCATTGATGATGGCATCTTTCAGGCCGGTGTCGGACTTCGCCTGCTTCAGGCGCGAGGAGTAAGCCTTCAGATCGACAAACTTCAACGGGTCGGTGGAGACGAGATTGCTCTCGAAAACTTCGTATTGATTGTCGTCGAGAAGCTGCGCCAGGCGCGCCCGGGCGTCGATGCGGAAATGTTTGTCGCACTTCGGGCAGACGTTGAGATTGTCTTCCAGGTCTTTCTTCCAGATAATCTGCCGGCAGCCGTCACACTTCACCCAAAGGCCTTCGGTCCGTACTTTCTTCTCGCCCGAAGTGTCAAGGTGGCCGGATTGTCGCTTGAACCATGTCATAAGAAGCAGTTCTCAGTTCTCGGTTCTCAGTTCTCAGTAGGACCTAACCACGCCTAAGTTCTTGCTGAGAACCGAGAACTGAGAACTGAGAACTTCAGTATTCGATTCCTCTCTGCGCCATCACGCCTTTTTCGTAGGCGTGTTTTACCTGGCGCATCTCGGTTACCGTGTCGGCTAGCTCGACTATTGTCGGATGCGCGTTTCTTCCGGTCAAGATTACGTGCACCATCTCCGGCTTCCGTTTCAGAGACTCCACCACTTTCGCCGGGTCCAGCATACCGTAGCTGATGGCGTAATTGATTTCATCGAGCACCACGAGGTCCCATTCGCCGGACTGGATTGCTTTCTCGGCCTCGGCCCAGGCCTCCTCCACCATCCGTACATCTTCGGGGTCCGGTTTTTCGGCGCCGACTTTCACGAAGCCCCGCCCCATCTGTTTCAGGATGAACTTGTCGCCGAAGGCTTTGACGGCATCGAGTTCGCCGTAATGCCACGATCCCTTCAAAAATTGCAGCATCAGGACGCGCATCCCCTGCCCGACGGCCCGTAACGCCGTCCCCATGGCCGCGGTGGTCTTGCCCTTGCCTGGGCCGGTATTCACGATGATGAGACCACGGCGCACGTCCGACATAAAGGCGAATGTTCGATTGTACGCGGCTGGTGAGGAATTTGTAATTTGGTAATTTGTAATTGGTAATTGAAAACTTAAACCCCACGGCCAAAACCCCAGGGTCTTCAATTACAAATTACAAATCACAAATTACCAATTCAAAAATAATGCGCGACAACAAGAAGGCGGACGGTTTTAATTTCCGTCCGCCTCAAGTCCAACCGCGGGAGTAGATTCTCTATGGCATTTCGACGACTCGTGGCAGCTCCGGCTGACCTCTGTCCTTGGCTGCCCGGGAATCCTCGGCATCGAGCAAGCGTGCCGCAACGCGTAAAGCGTCCATCTCTTTGCGGACCCGCATCAGCTCTTGCTCTTTTATTCGTAATACGTCGTACGGGTTTTTCATTGGGGGAGGGCCTCACCTACAAATTCAGACACGGCTAGTCGGATTTGATTCGCCTGTCTGGATATTACAGTAAGTCAGGTTCGCGCTGCCGTGAAGCTGCCGGAGGTGCATCAGGGCTGGGAAATCGCTCGCGAGCGTGGCGGCTGACTGGACGCTGCCCGTTACCATATCGTTAATGTCCCAAATGATAGGGATGATTCTTGAGGATGGTGAAGGCCCGGTAGAGCTGCTCGAGCAGCACCACGCGCGCCAGCTCGTGGGGTAGCGTCATCTTTCCCAGAGACAGGATAAACCGGGCGCGGCGCCGCGCTTCTTCGCTAAAGCCGTCGCTGCCGCCAATCGCGAACAGCAGCGGTATTGCATTCACCTGCTCGCGCTCCAGAAACTCGGCCAGCTCTTCGGAGGAAAACTGCTTCCCCCGCGAATCGAGGAGTATCAGTTTGTGGCGGTCTTTGTTCTCATTCTTGTGCTGCTTGCGCTCGCCGCTCGCCAGCGAAAGAATCGCCGCTTCGTCCTTGAGCACGACGGCCTCCGCTTCCGCATAATGCGAAATCCGTTTTAGATACTCGTCGGTCAGGGCCTGAATCGCCGGCTCTTTCGTCTTTCCGATCCAAGCCACTCTGATTTTCAATGGCATTCGCTACTCAGGCTTCCCCCGACGCCAGAATTACGTCGGCGCTGAAGCGGATCTCGTTTCCCACGCGATAGCGCTCGATCGCTGCCGTTGCCTCAGCCCGGATCGCCGGCCACTCTTCCGCTGGAACCCGCTCCAGCATCGGCCGGAACGGAGCCGCCACCGCGCAGGCGTATTCGAAAACTTCTTCCGCTTCTCCCGGCCAAGTCCAGGGAAGATTCTGAATCGACTCCTCGGCCTCGTGAAATCCGGCCGCGCTAAGCACCTTCGAAAGCGAGCCCGCGGCCGAGAATCGAAAAGGGTCGGCTCCTCCCAGTGGAAGTATGGCTCCGCCCACATGCCGGTGGACAATCTTCATCGTGGTTTGCCAATAAGGTTGTTCCATGGGACCCCAGGCGGCAAAACAGGCGCGGGCTCCGGGCTTCAGCACCCGACGCAGTTCCGACAGGGCTCGTTCGGCATCGCTGAAAAACATCACCCCAAAGCGGCAGGCAGCAAGATCGAAGCTCTGATTCGCAAACGGTAGCTGGTGCGCGTCGGCCTGCCGGATGCTGAAGTTCAAGAGTTTCTTGTTCCGGGCTCGCTCCGCGGCAATGTCGAGTAGTTCCGAACTCTGGTCCACTGCTGTAACCGAACCGTCGGGACCGACGCGATGCGCCAGGCTGATTCCAGGTTCGCCGGTGCCGCTGGCCAGATCGAGAACGCGCTTGCCCGGAAGCGGACGCGAGTACTCGACCAGAGCTTCTGTAACCGCATTTCCCAGCACCGCCGATTTTGCCTTCCACTTTTCCGCGGCCACCAGGCGGTAAGAGGAATTCCACGGAGCTGAATTCGCAGCGGACAACTTCAGGCCCTCTTTTTTCGCGCCTTCTTGGGCGCGGTGGAAGCGGTTTTTGTGGTCGTTAATTTGGCAATCGGCGCCCGACGGGGTTTCGGTTTCACCATCAATTCTGCCGGCTCCAGCCGCTTGGCCGACTTCCATAGACGTTCCAGGTCATAGAACTCGCGCGCTTTCTCGGAGAAAATATGGACGACGAAGTCGACGTAGTCGAGCAGCACCCACTCCGCCTGTTTGTAGCCCTCGGCGTGAGTCACGCGGAGACCGAGCCCCTCCAGACGCTCGTCCACGGCATCGGCAATCGCCTGGATCTGCCGCGGATTGGTCCCACTACACATCACAAAATAGTCCGTGAACGCTCCCGAATCCTTTTCCAGTTCGAGAATCGTGACGTTATCGGCTTGTTTGTCCTGGCAGGCGAGGATGACTTCATTTACCTGGAGTTGGAGGTCATTCTTTTTCTTCATACGGGATGATTGATTGTAACCCGCCAGCCGTGGGGAGACGGCCGGGTTCCTCCACCCCATCAAGCCAACACCGGGCTTGACGGGGACCCCGGTGCGCTCGGCTGGACGGACGCTTCCGTCCTATGTGATTCTCCTAACGATACAGTCCCTGCTTCCGGATGTAATCCGCTACCCTCGCGTCCAGCCATCTTGTCAAGGGCTTGCCCTGCGCCGCCGCCTGCCGAATTGCGGTTGCGGAGACGCTCTGCTGCACTCCTTCGAGCAAGTGCAGCGTAACTCCGGGAAGAACCAGATCGCCTTTTGCCGGCTGCTTATGAAATGGACGCGTCACCGCCGCTGGAGGCCGCAAATCTTCCGGCAACGACTCGGCCACGTCCCGCAACGAATATCCCGGACGGCTGGCCACGATGAAATCGCATTCCGCCAGGAGTGCGCTTGCCTCGTGCCATTTCGCAATGTCGCGGAAGGCGTCAATTCCGATCAGAAAAAAAAGGCGGTCGGATTTTTTCAGGCTTTGTCTCAAACGCCGAACCGTGTCGATGGAATAGTTCGCTGGCGAGCTGCGCTCGCCGGAACCGCCGTGGGCGGCCGTCCCAACTCGGGTTATTGCGAATTCTGGCGCTTCCAGCAGTGACGGTTTGAATTGCTTTTCATCCTGCGTGGCGAGCGCCACCATGGCGTAACGATGAATAAACGCGGTGAGCGGATGTTTCTGTTTGTGCGGTGGAACGTTGGCCGGTACAAACAGCACCTGCCGCAGAGAGTAGCGGCTGGCGGCCGCCTGGGCCAGTGCCAGGTGTCCGCGATGGATGGGGTCGAAGCTGCCGCCGAAAAGGCCGATATTCATTGCAAGTATTACCGCTGAGATTGCCGGCTCGTCTGTCGATGTACCCGCGATGCCCGGCTAGTTTCGCCGTTGACGGTGATAGTTGCAAGTCCTGTTGCATGACTATGTTCCCCAAACGCCTTTTTGCACCAGCGAGTTTTGCGGAAAGCATCCTATGAGACTAGGCTGTGGACAAGGCATTTGCTCTCTCTGGACATTGCCCCAGGTTGTTTCTGGAAGCTTCACCCGGGTAGGTGTACCTCTGGCCACTGTGCCGCCAGGAAAATGCGGTGAACTGGCGTAACTCGCTCTGCGCGCGGTCGGGCGCATAGCATGAGGCCATGCGAATGAAACTCCCCCTCATCCGCAGCTTGGTCGTAACTCCATCGCGCGCTCCCATCCTGCGCTATGGAGTCGCTCTTCTTAGTACGATCCTCGCACTGATCCCAACCTTGTTCTTTTCCGATCTCGCGGAGAGCCGCCTGGTTGTGTTCGCCGTCGCGGTGATGGTCAGTGCCTGGTACGGAGGATGGAAGCCGGGGCTCGCCGCCACTTCCTTTGCACTCACGGTCAGCGCCTACTATTCGTTTACTGGAGAACAAACTCCGCGCGAATATCACAAGGCGATCGCCCACCTGGCCCTGTTTTTTGCCGTGGCACTGCTGATCTGCTGGTTCAACGCCGCCCTCCGCGCTACCCAGGAAAGTCTGCGCCGCTCCGAGAGCAACTTTCGCTCGCTGGTCATGAACGCGCCTTACGGCATCTGCCGCTGCAATGCCCTCGGAATCCTGCAGGACGCAAACCCGGCGCTGGTGGCTATGTTTGGTTATGACAGCGCGGCGGAGATCAGGGGGCGGCATCTGGGAAGCCTGTACGCCGATGCCCAGCAATGGTTTCAAACCGCCGATTATTTTCATGCCCGGAAGGAATTTAACAACCTGACCACGGAGTGCGTGCGCAAGGATGGCGCGGCCCTGGTGGCGCGCATTTCCGGGCGCTCGATTCCGAATGGCCAGGACGAAAGCACTTTCGAGATTTTTATGGAAGACGTTACCGAGACTCGCACGCTGGAGTTGCAGCTCCGCCAGGCACAAAAGATGGAAGCCATCGGCCGCCTCGCCGGCGGCATCGCGCACGACTTCAACAATCTGCTGATGGTGATCTCCGGCTATTCCGAGTTTCTGCTGGAGCGTCTGGGACCCGATCCCCGCCTGCGCGGACCGGCGCAGGAAATCTCCAATGCCACGCAGCGCGCCACCTCGCTGACCCGGCAGTTGCTGGCCTTCAGCCGCAAACAGATGCTTACCCCCAAGGTGCTCGACCTGAATGAGGTTGTGGCCGAGAACCTGAAAATGCTTACCCGCATGATCGGGGAGGATATCGATCTGGTCATGGTTCCAGGCGCCGCCCTGGGCGCCGTCCGCGCCGATCCTGGACAGATTGATCAGGTCATTATGAACCTGGCTGTCAACGCCCGCGACGCCATGCCGCAAGGCGGCAAGCTAACCATCGAAACCGCCAACATCACGCTCGACGAAAACTTCGCACGTACGCACGCGCCGCTCTCTGCGGGCGACTACATCATGCTTGCCATCAGCGATACTGGCGTCGGGATGGACAACGAAACGCAGTCACGAATCTTCGAGCCATTCTTTACCACCAAGGGCGCCAAGGGCACCGGCCTCGGCCTCTCTACGGTGTACGGGATCGTGAAACAAAGCGGCGGGTTTATCTTCGTCGACAGCCGGCCGCAGCGCGGCACCGCCTTCCGCGCCTATTTCCCGCGAGTGGATGGCCGCGAAGACGCCCCCGCCGCGCAGGATTCTCTTGGCCTTCCTCGCGCCGAACGTGGCGAGGAGACCATCCTGCTGGTCGAGGATGAAACCAATCTCCGGCGCCTCGCGCGCCAGTATCTGGAAAACCAGGGTTACAAGATTCTCGAAGCCGAAGACGGCGCCGCGGCTCTGCAAATCGTCGACGGCTACCAGGGCACCATCAACCTGCTGCTCACCGATGTGATTATGCCCGGCGTGAATGGCCGCGAATTGGCTGCACACATCAGCAAGCTGCTCCCGGAAGTTCGCGTACTCTACATGTCGGGTTATACGGAGAATGCCATTGGACACGACGGTATGCTCGATGCCGGCATCAATTTACTGCAAAAACCATTCAGCCTTCCCGCTCTGAAAGATCGTGTGCGCGAGGTGCTGGATTCCGAGCCTATCCCCCTGGAGGTCCGAATGTCATCCCGCACCAGCGTTCTTGAAAAGAAGATTCCACCGTTCCGAGCACGGCGTTTCAATCTCCATCTGCCGCTGCGCTATCGTCCGCTCGGTGAAAAGAGCTGGCGGCCGGGCACCACCGAAAATATCAGCCGCTCGGGATTGCTATTCCAGGCGCAGGAACTGCTCCATCCGAACGCGCAACTGGAGATTAGCCTGGTGCTGCCCACAGAAATTGCCGGGCTTGGGGCCACCGAAGTCATCTGTCGCGGAGAGGTGGTCCGCTCCGTCGAAGCGCAAAAACATGGACAAGGAGAAGGACAAGGTGTGAGTCCGGCCCTGGCCGCGAAGATTCTGCAATACCACTTCCAGCATGGCGCACACGCCGCCGAAGCCTAAGGACTCGGAAGCGAGGTTACCTTCGATACTCTGCCAATCTTGGACAACGTACGGAAAGACTGCTACATTGCGGCCAGTACTCTTGCATTCGTCAGTGAGGCCGCGATGTCCCTGGTCGTAAAATTAGAAGACGATCTCGGCGAACGCAGCGAGTGGGTTATGCTGCACGGAGTGGTGCCCGCCGCCAGCCACGCAGATTTTCTGTTGCTCAGTGGCATTGATCCGTTCGGCAAAACCGTATTCAATCACCTGCAGATGGAAACCTTTCTCCAGGAATGGGATCGTGCCAAAGATCGCGTGCGCGATGACTCCGAGTTAGAGGCGTGGGAAAAGGTGAAGCACATGGCGGAAACCTGCCGCCACGACCGCGACTTATATCTGCGCTTCGTCGGCAACTAGCTCGCGGAGAGACGGGCGTCCTCGCCCGTCCAAGCCCAGCACAACTGGCCTTTCTTTTATCGGATCACATGGATCTTAACGCCTAGTTTCAGGTTCTTCCATGATTTGTCGGCCGTGTAAACCGGGGCCTTCAGCGCCAGTCCTAGAGCTAAACAGGCTCGGTCTCCCAATGACAATCCTAGTGCGCGCGTCTGCGCAATCAGACGTCCTGCAATTCGCGCGTGCTCGTCCGTGAAAGGCAAGGCTTCCCGAATGGAGCTGAGCGTGTCCTCCCAGGCTTCATCGGGGTCGCCGCCCGTGCTGACAAGTTTGGTTTGCACTTCGGCAAGATTGACGGTGCTGCAGGTGGAGTTGCTCAACAGTTCGGGAGTCAGTTTGTCCGCCCCTGGTTCGTCGTTGAGCAATGCCAGTACGACCGACGCGTCGAGCACGATCCTACTCATGTTTGGCGGACTCGCGTCGCTCGGCGATGAGTTCGTCGACCAGCGATCTGCCGGGTTTTACGTATCGCCGGATGCGCCGCCGCGCTCGCTCCAGGCGGTGTTTGAGCGTGGTGATCCGCAATTCGTCATCCTCGATTCGTAGCACCACCTCATCGCCGGCATTAATGCCCAATGCTTTGCGAAAGGAAGAGGGAATCACCACCCGGCCGTTTTCGTTGACGCGCAATCGAGCTTCGATTTCCATGGTCACACCTGACGGACAATGACAATACTATATCATAGTGTCACATTCAATTAGAAATGACAGCTACAACGTATGTGTCACAACATTTATAGATTGTCATCTATAGATTGTCATCGAGCGAACTGAGGTCCCCGCTTGTGACGCATTGGGGAGTTCCGCGCAACTGAATCTAAGGGCTGGCAAAGGCCCTACTTCTCCTGCAGGTTCGCCGCCAGAAATTTCATCGCGTTCTCTCCCATGATCAGCCGAATCTCCGGCTCGGAATAGCCCGCCTCCAGCATGGCATCGGTGATCTTAACCAATCCGCTGGTGTCGAAGGGAGTGGTGACGGCCCCGTCAAAATCCGAACCGAGCGCCACGTGTTCCACGCCAACCCGGTCGGAAACATACCGCATCGCTTTTACAATTGCGCGCGCATCGGTGCCGCAGGTTGCCGTATCCCAATACCCGATCCCGATCAAGCCGCCTTTGGCCGCCACGGCGTGAATTTGATCATCGCTGAGGTTGCGATTGTTGTCGCATGTGCCTTTTACGCCGGTGTGGGAAACCACCACCGGACGGCTGGCAATGGCCAGAACATCCTCAATTGTTTTTGCCGAGGCATGGGCCAGGTCCACGATCATGTGCCGGGCTTCCATTTGCCGCACCCACTCACGGCCTTTTTCGGTGAGGCCGGTTTTATGCACTCCCGCCGCCGATCCTCCAATATCGTTATCGAAAAAATGGCTCGGCGACATCATGCGATAGCCGGCGCGGTACAGAACATCGAGATTCTCCAGTTTGCCGTCGAGCGCGTGTGCGCCTTCGATCGCAAGCAGTCCGGCCGTGAGATTGCCATTGAGCCGCCGCCGTTCGAGGTAGCTGGAAAGATCGGCAGAACTCTCGATCATCACGAAGCCACCTTGCGAACCCCGCGCGAATTGATGCAACCGCCGCGCCTGATAGAGCGCCCGCTGCGTGAGGCTGTTCCAGGTAGCGGGCGGCCAATGCTCCACCACCGCCAGCCAGAAAATTTGATCGCTCTTGTCGTCATTACTCTCAATGTTTAATCCTCGCGGGCTCTTGGTTGGCAGCGAGAACACTTGCAAGGCCACGTTGCCGTCCGCCAGGCGCGGAATGTCCAACTGCCCGCGGGGGCCGCGCTCCAGCAGATCGCGGTCCCACAGAAGCGAATCCGCGTGAAGATCGGCGATGATGAGCTTCTGGTGCAGATCCAGCGCCCGCGCCGATGCCGTGTAGGGTGGCTTCCTCAGCACTTTATTGAAGCTCTCGTCCACCATCCGCGGGAGCTCAGCGAGAAACGCGACTACGATGCAGAGGATTACCAGCGCGATTTGGACTGACCGTCGGTGCAGAAAAACCTCCTGGGAAGTCGCCGTATCGCCAAAGCGATACCTGATACGAAGCTTGTGGAATCACTTCGACAGTGATCCCAGAGCCTCGCGAAACAGCACGTCAAAACTCTGCAGATTCCCGACGCTACGCGCCACCAGCAGCGCCTTATCCGCGGCCGCGCGCTGATAACCCAGATTTACGAGTGCGGAAATTACATCTTCCTCCACTGGGCTCGCCAAGGCGGTGCTCGTTGAAGTGTCAGACGCTCCTGCCGACGCCGGTAGCTTGTCGCGCAACTCCAGCACCATGCGCTCCGCGGTTTTCTTGCCGATTCCTGGAATGCGAGTGAGCCGCCCCAGGTCGCCTCCGCGAATCGCTCCTACCATCTCGTCGGCGGGCATGCCGCTCAGGATCTTGATCGCGAGCGTCGGACCAATCCCGCTTACCGTCAGCAGCTTCTCAAAGAGTTGCTTTTCCGCCAGCCGCAAAAATCCGTACAGGCTCAACGCATCCTCGCGAACATGGGTGTGGATGTGGAGCGCGACCTCAGCGCCTGCCGCGGGCAGGTCCGTAAACGTGGGCACGCTGATCGCGACGTCATAGCCGACGCCGTGAGTTTCGACAATCGCCTGGTTCGGATGTTTCGCCAGCAGCGTTCCTCGAAGATGCGCAATCATCGAAAGTATTGTACGGCACGGTATGTGTAGGAACAGACGCCCTCGTCTGTCCAGCGGGCGAAGCCCGCAGGTCTCTTCAGCCGCGCGCGCGAATAAAAATACACTTTTCCTTCCCTTTCCACAGGAAGTTCGTCCGCTCCACAGTTTTTACACAACCGAGCCGTAGTTTACGGTTGCGTTAATTTCTACGCTGCCGCAAAGTGCTTGCAGTCAAAAGCGTGAGATGTTCTGAATCTGTTCCGACTAGGGTTCGGCGCTGCTGGTGATCTTGAGAGTGAGTCACCGGGGGAAATTCGGTGCATGTCCAGTGTGCCGGTGCCCAGGCTTTGCAGCCTCCTAAGAATTCTTCTTCCAAGGAGGATTCAAAGCGCAGAATCCTTACCCTGAAGCGCAAGCCTCAGGTGAGCGTCGATGCACAGCACTTTTCGGAGTGCGGTTGCGCGATGATCTTTCGCCCTGGCGAAAGACGGCAGGCAGAACGTCCGCGATAACAATGCGGCTTGGGTGGCTGGCCCAGGCCGCATTTGTTTTTTCACATTACTTGCACCTGCCGGTTAAGTCTTGATCGGAGCAAATCGAATCGAGCCGTAGGAATCGAGCGACCGATCAAACACCGTGTAGTAGTTGTTCAACAGCGGCAGGCCCAGGATGGATTGGATCGATCCCATATCGTTGATTTGGAACACGGCCTGTCCGGCTTTGGGCGCATCAACCTGCCAGTAGGTTTGAGGCGAACAGGTCAGCGTGACATCCTCGCCGGTATCGCCTGCCAGGATGAAACTGATGCTCGGCCATTTGCTAAGGTCGAGCTGAGAAGCCGGAATGCCGCCTTGCTTTGCCGCCTGCTCGGCCAGTTGCACGAATTGCGGATTGAGACTGTTCAACGACTGCATGATGGCGGTCAAGACATCCTTGGACACCGCCAGGGAGTTCGTGCCGCTGTCGATAATGGAATTCGAAATCATGCTCTGCGCATATTTGGTGGGCAACGGGAGAACATTGACCGCGGCGCATCCCTCCACTTGGACCGCCTTGAGGTTCGTGTTGTACCACGCGTCATCCACGACGTCTACGTTCACAAAGGAGGCGCCTGGTTGGTAGAGGTCGGTTTGTTCTGCGCCACCGCCCAGAATAAAAAACCCATTGTTCAGTGGATTCTGCGCGATTTGTGCGCTCGCGAAACTGGGCACGGAGCGAAGTGTGTAAAACGCAAACTTGTTGGCCGTAATTCCGTTGGATTCGATCTCGGTGAAGTACGGAGGAATGTCGTCCTGCGGCATCTTGCTCATCAATTGCTGGAGCTGTGCCAGCGCAGCACTGGAGTTCTTGACCGGAAACGGCCACGGATAGGTCACCGCCGGGTTAATGCCTCGCCCCTGGAGGTAGCTCGCAAGGTTGTAGGCGCTGTTTAGGGCGTTGTACGCCAGGCCGAGAATGCCATCGGCGGCGCCGAAATTGTGCGGCTGCTGATCGTCCGCAACCGCGATTTGAGAGTTCTGCAGGGTTACTGTATTCCCCGCAATCCCCATCGTCAGGCCGGTCGTTACCACCGGCCCGGCCCAACCACCGGTGCCATACGCGACATCCTGCGCGTAGGCAGAGGGTTTAAGGTCCTTGTCTAATTTCGGCTTGTAAGTCCCTTGTTTCACCGCCAACGTGCTGCTGCCGGTGTCCATGATGACGTTGACGACGGCACCCTGACTGCCCACCGTTAACTGCGCCGTGTAATCGCCTCCGCCATACACATTGTTAATCGGAACCCGAACCGTCTTTGGCGCGGCAGCGGCAGCGGCAGCGGGTGCGCTAGCCATTGTTCTCTGCGCGCCTTTTGTGGGGACAGCGGCTATGCCCGTCACTTTTCTTTCCTGGCCCTTGGTAGCGGTTGTGCCAGCCATTTTCTTCCCATTACCCTTCGCAGCGACAGCGGTTCTGCCAGCCATTTTCTCCTCCTATGCTCAAAGTGTTATCCGACGTATTATCCAACCGTATTACCCAACCAAGATAGCCCATGCCGCCAACGCACCGTTGTAGCTGGTGTAGAAGCCGTAAGCATCGTAGATTGTGCTGCCCCAGTTGCCTTGGGCCTTCGACGGCAAAGCCGCGTTCTGCACCGGATCGGAAACGTTCCGCACAAAGCCAAAAGCCGTGCCCGCACTCTTGCAAGCCTGGGCAATAATGGCATCGTCCATTTCAATGCACGCGTACTGGTTATAAGTCCCCGCTGTAGTCCCGACGACAAATGTCGAAGTTGTGAGCAGAGATACAGCCCCGCCTGTTTGATCGTTAATTTGGGGCGATGCGTCCCCCATGTTAAGGCCGTTCGGGTCAAGTTGTGAGAGCGGATAGTTTGAGCCGTAGTGCTGATTGAACTGCGAGCAAAGCGCCTGAAGATCGCTGGCGGTTGTAGGAATCGGAAACAGGAGCTTGGCGAAACCTGGTTTGCGTAATGTCGTCTCGCCTGCCTTCCAAGCGTTGGAGTAATCGGGCCACTGACTGGGCTGCGCGCCACTCTCGTACATAGTCCCGGCA